>DXZL01000030.1 GCA_019419725.1 Veillonella sp.
CGAAGGAAACAGCAGATATTCAAATAATTAAAAATGCAACGCAGCTCTATATGATCGACAAGAATGTAGATACACCACCAACTGTAGAAAATCTATATAAAGAAGGTTATCTTACAGAACATGTTAAGACTGCAAAGGATAAGGAATATACCATTACTTATGAAGTGGTTAATGGCGGTACCGCAAAAGCAGTTGTAGTTAAAGCACCTGATGCACCTTAACGTAACTTATATCTAGAATTTAATATCTAGCGTTGATTGTATGGAAGGACAAGGTATGAAAGGGACTCATTATGTTATAGCCCTGATCGTGTATATAGCATCCATAGTACTACCTATTATAGTTTCATCCCAGGTAATATCCTTTATTCACGTTGCTTTGTATGCTGTGTTTTCATTCATCATCATAGCAGGTGCTACCATCGATATGCATTACTATATATTACCTGATGAAGGGGCCTTAGTGCTTGTTATAGGTGGCATTTTGTACAGCTTTCTAAATGATAAGTCTATGCTTATAACAATCATAAGTGTTATGACTGTAGGTACTATTACATATGGACTTCGTCTTATTAGTCATAAAGGTTTTGGACTAGGCGATGTGAAATGGTTTTCTGCTATTTCCATGTGGCTTACGCCCTGGGAGATTATATGCTTTTTTTACGTAGCCTTTTGCGTTGGTTCTCTCTATCTCTTACTAACGAGCTATCGTAATCGATATATTCCATTTGGTCCCTTTCTATGCTTTGGTGGTTGGTGTGCCTTACATGGCGGGTCCTATATGGAGGTGTTATATCAATGGTTAAGGCACAACCTATACATCATCAGTTTGGCTCTTTGTTAGCCGAGTGGATTATTGCTATTAGTTTATTTTTACTTTTGATTTCTCTGTCTTTGCCTATTGTTACGACGCCCAGTCGTTATACCTTAAATGGAAGTACTCAAGAAGTGGTATATATGTTAAAAAAGGTTCAACTATGGTCCATGCTTGGTCATAAGTCGAATGGGAAAGGGCGCATGTTATTCATATTAAATAAAGATAGCTATACCTTAGAGGAGGATGCGCATCATCATACAGTCGATATATCGTTACCTACAGGGATTGAAAATGTACAACCTTTAACGATTATCTCTTTTTCTTCTCTAGGATTGCCTTATGATGGAACGGAACTTATTTTACGGGATCGAGAAAGTGGTGAGAGAAATCGTATATGGATATCTGTGCAGACGGGACGTATTCGATGGGAAGAAGTACACTAAGGGATTTATGTATGGAGATGCCTTAGTATCAACAGCCATTATTATGTTTATATTGCCTGTTATACTATCTGTATTTTGGATGGCGACCCTGACAATCTATAAGGCTTATTATTGGGATTATATAGTACAAGACACTGTAACATATTTAGAGGAAAGTAAGTCCCAGTATTACAAAACAGGGCACATTCAAGAAGGGATTCATAACTCTCAATTTATTATGAGCCCTAGGGAATCTATTACTTATAAAACACACCTAGAACCTACCGTAGAAAATGGCATTGCCCTACAACGATTAACTGTACAGGCCATAGATAATGAAACTATTGTGTATAGCTTATCTCTCGTTTTGGAGGAAATACGTTGAGTACTCATGATAAACAAAGTGGTTTTATTTTGTATTCCACACTTATGAGTATAACTATTTCTACTATCGTTCTAACCTTATTATTAGGGATAGTTTTTTACGGAGTTATGTGGAATGCAAAATTAATAGATAGTGTTGCGATGATGGAGGATGGCCGGTATACAAGGCGTATGGTTGTAGCTCAAATTATATGGAATCCTGTACAGGTAACTGTAGAGGATAGAAATAAGACTTTATATGTTCACGATACTAAACGGACTACATTAACTGTACAACGCCATGCGCTGTATAGAAAGCTTACGGATGGCAGCTTGCAGCCGGTTAGTGGTAGCCGCATTATAGGTACAAAAGATAAGCGAAATGTGGGGTATACACAAGAGCATCCATTTAGTATAGATGAAAGTGAAACTATCCACATGCGTTGGTATATTACTAATCGATTTACTGGTGATAAGCAATATACTGCTGGATATGGAGGATTAGCTATATATGAAGTTTCTATAGGTCAAAGTAGTATATATGATTGGTATAAATATCATGAGGAACCGAGTCATGAACATGGGAGCCCATAATGCTGGATTTATTACATATGTAGCGATACTTACAATGTCTTTTTTATTATTGTTAGCCTTTATGGGGCTGCGTATTGGTCAAATTTGTGAAGGTAATGCAATAGATGAATTGCATTTAGAAGAGGCACACTATGCAGCTCAAAGTGGAGCACATTGGTTTGTAGGCTATTGTAGAGCGGGTAATACATGGGACTTTCAGCAAAAGCTAATAGTAGCTGATGATGCGGACGTGGAAATAACGATTGAAGCTGACTCAGTATCAGAAAACCCTCGTCATGTTATGAGTTATGGGAAATTGAAGCGTCACAAAATTGTCAGTCGAGTACATATGTATGTGACGGTAGATAAGGATAATAATATGCATGTTATAAAGGTGAAACCATATTGAGGTGAATCTATGAAACGAAAAAAGAAAATACATACTGGAGTATGCATTACAGATGAACGTATTGTATGTGTTACAGCTCATGTAGAAAATAAAACTATGGTCATTACCGATGCACTAGAAATGAAACGCAGTGCACCTATTGATGAGGATATTCGAAAATTTATTGAAATGTATGATTTAGATGATGGTGCCTACAGCATTGTTGCAAATATCGATACACAAATGCATGTGGCACCTTATGATCCTCACGATTTTGATATGAAAGAGTTCATCAAGTGGAATGTAGAGGATTACTTTAGCTTTGATGGAGATTGCTTCCAAATGGATGCGTGTCGTCGAGAATATCCAAGACATAATTATCATATGTTTATGGTAGCTGTAGAGCGTCATTCATTAGAACTGTTAAAACAAGGAATACGAGACACTTATGCTCCAGTAGATGTAATCGATTTTTGGCCTATCCCTATTTGTTACAGTTTGATGCGGCGTAGTGGGACTGTAACAGGCGTTGTTGAAAAGGGTGATTTACACTTATGGCTATGGTGGAACGATATATGTATTCAAGAATGTAGAATTCCAATTACTAGTACCGATGTATCAGAAGGGATAGAACAGCTTGAGACTAGATTGCAGGAGTTTGGCGTAGATGAAATACAAGGTATTAAGCTGTATGGTTTAGAACAGTTAACTGAAGAGGAACGAAAGGATATGGAAGCTATTATTTCTATATATGGAGAGACGGAGTATATTCCTCTACTGTTTTTAGGTCGTGGTCGTAATCGGTGTAAACAAGGCCAACTAGATTGGGATATGGCCATTGGTATGGCAGCAAGGGGGCTTAAATGGATTGGCTTGGGCTGGTAAGGATAGACACATTAATTTAATGCCTCGTTCGTTACATTGGCATAGTATGTGGCACAGATATCGATATTATCTATATGGAATGAGTATTATATACGGAATAGTAGGATTATTATCTCTAGGTTATTGTTGGACTAGTTACGAACATTATAAAGCTGAAAAATCAGAGCTATTGAGTCTATTAGAAAATCCACAGTATCAGTCTATAGGGAAACAGTATGCAGATATAATAGCCGTTAAAGATCAAATTCTTAAGAATAGTTCAAAAAATAATACATCATCTATGATTCAAAATACTATAGTCCTATATGTCATTGATATAGCTATGGAGCAAGGTATTAGTTTACAGCACCTCCATATAAAAGATGGACAGATTAGTGTGGATGGTGTAGGTGTTACTGATGACGCATGTCGTAAGTTTATAGCTAGTCTTCAACACAGACTAATAGGAATGGAGTGTCATGGAACAGTTAAAGCAGATAAAGGTATATATACATTCCATGTGGAAGGATCTAAAGGAGAGCACAACACATCCAGTAGAGAAGATACTAATGATCGTAATAGTGTGGAGTATCATCATTAGTAGTTCACTATATGGATTTATTAGTTTAAATCAGAAAGTTACTCAATTGAAAGAGCGACAAGAAAACTATGTTATTAAAATGCATGCTGAGTCAGATTATATTGTATCTAAGGAAGCCAAATTGTTAGAGTCATTTATGCAAAATAAGGTATCTAACACGAGTTCTAATACAAGTGTTTTTGATTCTTTGCAAGGAGAACCATTAATGATTGTTAGTACTGATGAGCATGAAGGTGTATTAGAGTTAACTGTATTAGGGAGTACAGAACGACTTATAAACTGGATTAATACTGTTGATGAGAAAGAACCTTCACGCCGTATAGAAATAGAGGACATAGAACGGAAAGGCAATGTAGTATATGTACATTGTGCAGTGAAACCAATTATGAGGTCTTAACATATAAATTATTTTTAGTAATACTAATAGAGACAGATTATAGAGAGTTAGTCTATAGTCTGTCTTTGTTTTTGTAGCATTTTATAGTACAATGAAGGATATGAAATAATAAGGGGCACATAAATAGATGATAATAAAACGCAATATTATGCTCATCGGTTCTATGGGAAGTGGCAAAAGTCATTTCGGTCGTAATCTTGCAGAACGCAAGGGATGGCAATTTGTAGATACTGATCGCGTATTAGAAGGTCGTTTTGGGTTGCCTATTGCTGAAATATTCAAGAAAATTGGAGAAAAAGCATTCCGTCGTGCTGAAATGGATGTACTTAAAAAGGTATGCTTATACCATGAAGCGGTTATATCTGTAGGTGGTAATTTTCCGATTGAACATCGTACGTTAAAAGTATTAAAAAAATACTCATATATTATTGGTATTCGCGCTGCACAATTTCGTATTGTGAGCCGTGTAAATCGCCGAATCGGGAAACGGCCAACTATGGATTACAATAATGTACATGCTTTTGTACACGCTATGATACAATCCTGGAAACCAGTATATAAGCAGTGTGATTTTGTACTAGATACAACAAATGGTCGGACCTATGATTTTATGCAACGTATTGAAGATGAATTATTTGCTTCAGGTGTGCAATTTAAAGCAAGACGTCAACCCAATGATATGAACAATGGAGATGATAAAGAATCATCTCAAGAACTAAAACTAAATAATTCTGTTACTAGAAATACAAATGATAGTAGAATACCTAAGAAAATAGAAGCTCATAAACGAACTTCTCAAACATTAGGTTCTAATAAGGTAGGATCTAATATATCTTGCTGTGATAAACGTCGTAAACAGAAGACGTCTAATCAGACAGGTAAAGGACGTAAGTCAGAAGCTATATCCAAACAACATGCACCACAAGGGGGTAATGGATATGAGAAGAATCGCAATACTAACAAGCGGCGGAGACGCACCTGGCATGAACGCCGCCATCAGAGCGCTAACTAGAAAAGCAATCCATGAAGGGTTTGAAGTGTTCGGCGTTGAGCGGGGCTATTTAGGCATTATGGAAGAGCAATTTATTCCATTATCAAACCGCTCTGTAGGAGGCATTATTACTCAAGGTGGAACGATGCTAAAAACAGCTCGTTTTCCAGAGTTCCAAAATGAGGATGTTCAAAAAAAGGCCTATGATATATTGAAGTCTCATAGTATTGATCACCTTATTATTATCGGTGGTGATGGTTCTATGCGAGGCGCTACGAGTTTAGCAAAACTAGGTATGTCCACAATGACTATTCCTTGTACCATAGATAATGATATGGGTGGTACTCAATATACTATAGGCTTTGATACGGCGCTCAATACTGTGGTTGATGCGGTTGGTAGAATTCGTGATACGTCTAATTCACATGAACGAGTAGCCATTGTCGAAGTAATGGGACGTAAGGCCGGTCATATTGCGCTTAAAGCTGGACTTGCATGTGGTGCAGAAATTGTACTCGTTCCTGAAAATCCTATGCCCTTACATGAGGTGTGTCGCCATTTGAAGGAGACACAGATTCGTGGTAAAGAATATAGTGTGATACTCGTTGCAGAAGGTGCTTATAATAGTGGGGAAGTTAAATCCTATATTAAGGAACATACGGAATTTGATCCGAGCTTGACCGTATTGGGTTATTTACAACGCGGTGGCGGTCCATCTGCATTTGATGCTATTTTAGCGGCTCGTATGAGTGAAACCTGTATTGAGTTATTGATGAATGGTACAGATAATCGATTATTGGGCTATATAGATGGTCATATTCGTCCTATTTCCTATCAAGAGGCTGAAAGTCTTAATTTCCCTATCAATGATAAGGACTATACACTTTTATCAATCTTAAGTAGCTGATATTATCTAATGACCCGAAAGGGTCATTTTCTTTTTATCATCATTTATTCATTAATGAAATTATATTGCATAAAAGTAATTGGTGCTGTATAATTTAAAAAAACTAATAGTATCATTATAAATAGATACTTTATTGGCAATATCTTCATCTTTTTATAAGGAGATTATAATGAAAGAATTCTTACAAAAGCATCGTAAACGCATTATTGCTGGTGCTGTTGTTCTTTGTGTTCTTGGTGGTGGTACATACTACTACATGCATAGTGAAGGTTCTAAGCAAACACAAAACTTATATACTACTGGCAAGGTAGAAAAGGGTGATGTAAAAACAAGTATTAGTGCTACGGGTACTATTAACCCTGTTAATTATGTAGACGTTTCTACGAATGTGGCTGGTAAACTTGAAAAAGTTTTAGTTAAAGAGAATGATCAAGTTACAGCTGGTCAAGTGATTGCCTATATTGATACACGTCAATTACAAGCCTCTGCAGATGATGCTCGTGCTGCATTATCTAAGGCGGAACTTGATATGAACCGCTATAAAGCATTAGCCGATCAAAATGCTATTGCTCAACAAACCTATGATGATTCTGTAACAGCTTATGAACGGGCAAAATCTACGTATGACCGTGCAGCAGCAGATTTAAATGATGCTACTATTACGGCGCCAATGTCTGGTACTGTTATTGGTACACCGTTGAAAGCTGGTCAAACTATCAGTACTGGCATTTCTACACAAATGATTATCGCTACGATTGCAGATTTAAGTGATTTAGAAATTTACCTAACTGTAGATGAAACAGATATTGGTAGTATTAAACAGGGTGCTAAAGTAGAATTTACAGTAGACTCTAAACCAGGTGAAACTTTCACAGGTTACGTGTCTGAAATTGCAAAAGGTACAAAAGGCAATATGGGCGCTACAAGCAATAGCGTTGTGTACTATACCGTAAAAGTTCAAATTCCTGAAAATATTTCCAACAATTTCTTACCATCTATGACGGCTCGTGCAACTATCTTTGGGGAAGATATTAAAAATACATTGGTAGTACCTCTTACTGCAGTGCGTACCGATAAGCAAGGGGAATATGTATATGTTATTAAAGATGGTCAACCAGTACGTACAGCTGTTTCTACAGGTGTAACTGGTGATACTAATGTACAAATTCTAAAAGGTTTATCTGAAGGTGATGAAATCATCGTAAGTGGTGATGTAACAGCACCTAAGAATAATAGCCGTGGACCGTTCTAATAGTAGGTGAATATGAATCAAGCAGTAATCGATATACAAGGGATTACGAAGACCTATGTAAATGGTAAATTATCGGTGCCTGTTCTGCATGGTATTGATTTACAGGTCAACAAAGGCGAATTTGTGTCTATTATGGGTCCATCTGGTTCTGGTAAATCTACCTTTATGAACATACTTGGTTGTTTAGATAGACCAACAACAGGTTCATACCGCCTAAATGGCGATGAGGTTGCAACCTTATCCGACGATGAATTGGCCTTTGTACGAAACAAACAAATAGGCTTTGTATTCCAAAGTTTTAACTTATTAACAAAATTGACAGCTTTAGAGAATGTGGCGCTCCCTATGATTTATGCAGGGATGGATAAAAAGTCACGTAATGAACGTGCCGCTGCATTGTTATCCTCTGTTGGCCTTGGGGATCGTATGGATCACTTGCCATCTGAGTTATCTGGTGGTCAGCGTCAACGTGTAGCCATAGCTCGCGCGTTAGCGAATAATCCTGCTATCATCATGGCCGATGAACCGACAGGCAACCTTGACTCCAAGTCGACTATTGATGTTATGAATATCTTTAGAGGTCTCTATGATGAAGGGCGTACAATTATCCTCGTTACTCATGAACCTGAAATTGCAACCTATGCAAGTCGTAATGTAGTATTGCGTGATGGTTTGATTGTAGAGGATTCTCAAAATCTCAACATGACGCCTGTACAGGAGGTGTCACATGTATAAAGAGAGTTTCTTAATGGCATGGGCATCCCTCATTGCTAATAAAATGCGTTCCATTTTAACCATGTTAGGCATCATCATCGGTGTAGCTGCCGTAATTGCCTTAGTATCTATTGGTAATGGTGTAAAGCAAGATATTCAAAACTCCATCTCTAGCTTAGGATCTAATCTATTGATGGTTATGCCTGGGGCACCACGCACACCAGGGGTTCGACCTTCTGCAGGTTCTATGAAGTCTTTAAAGGTTTCTGATTACGAAGCGATTTCAAAATTGGATGGTGTAAGAGCTGCCAGTCCGATGACAAATGGTTCGTATGTAGTAATTTATCAAAATAAAAACTGGACCACTTCTGTATCTGGTGTTAGTTATAATTATTTAGATGTAAACAATTGGTCTATGAAATCTGGTCGCTTCTTATCTGAAAAGAATGTACAGAATCGTGAACGTGTGGCAGTAGTAGGTAAAACAGTTGTTAAAAATCTATTTGGTGATGAAGATCCAGTAGGTGCAGAAATTCGTGTTAAAAATATTCCGTTCCGTATCATTGGTGTCCTTAATAGTAAGGGCAGTGGTGCTATGGGTAATGACCAAGATGATATGGTTATTATCCCGTATACTACAGCCATGGAACGGGTAGAAGGTGTTGATTATCTTCGAATGATCTACGTAGTAGGTAAGGATGAAAACGGTATCGATCGTTTACAATCCGATATTGAAAACCTGTTGCGCGTACGTCATGGAATCAAGGATACTAATCTAGATGATTTCAATATTCAGAACATGAACTCCATCATGGAAACTATGGAGGAAACTACAGGAACATTAACATTATTCCTTGGCGCCGTAGCTGCTATCTCTCTCGTTGTTGGTGGTATCGGCATTATGAATATTATGCTCGTATCAGTAACAGAACGGACAAGAGAAATTGGGGTGCGTAAGGCTTTAGGTGCAACTTATAGTGTTATCGTTACACAGTTCCTTATCGAGGCTGTTGTTATCAGTCTGATGGGGGGCATCATAGGTATTGCACTCGGTATAGGGGCCTCTAAGTTAATTGGTATGGCTTCAGGCATGAGTACAGTTATATCTATACCAACTATTGTAATGTCTTTTGCCTTCTCTATGGCAATTGGTTTGATCTTTGGTATTTATCCAGCTCGCAAGGCGGCAAAACTTAATCCAATTGATGCATTACATTATGAATAGTCTTGAATTGTAAGTGTGTATTTTAAGAACATACTAATAAATAGATAGAGTTATTCGCATATGGTGCGTTGCATGATACAATATGTATGATGTAACGCACCATTTTTATATGCTTGTATGTAATTTGTGCTATATACATATGAAAATTTCATGCAAGCAATTTGTAATAAACGGGGTATGTAGATTACCTAATCTACGGGTAAGTATATTGAATGGAGAACCTTATGGCTACAACATTGTTAGAATATTTCAACGAATTACGAAATCAGAATCCATTTTCTTGGGTAAAAGATTCTGAAATTACAGCAGTTGAACCAGGTCATGCAGAAATGACCTTACAAACAAATGATACAGAGTATTGTAATTTCCGAGGGGATTTACATGGTGCCGTTTGTATTGGTTTAGCAGATAGTGTAATGGGGACCGCTTGTTTCACATTGGGCAAATCTGTTAGCACTATTGATCTTAATGGTAACTATGTAAAAGCTGTTAAGGGTGGTACTGTATTGCGTGGTGTAGCCAATGTAGAGCATAATGGTAAAACGACTATGGTTGCTACAGCACGTATCTATAATGAATTAGGTGAACTTGTTCACTTGGCACGTGGTACATTTTTTGTACTAGAAGAGAAGTCATTACCTGAATTACCATGGCGTTTTATTGAAGAAGACAACCCTGATTTGGTATAATATAGTTTGGACTTTTAAATATAGGAGGATGCTTTAATGGAACAAGAATTACAACGTCTTAAGGCAGAAGCCCTTGAGGCTATCAAAGGCGCTGCTGATCAACAAGCGTTGCAAGATATACGTGTAAAATATCTAGGTAAAAAAGGTGAGGTAACAGCATTACTAAAAGGTCTTGGTAAATTATCTCCTGAAGAACGCCCTAAGGCTGGTGCTCTTGTTAATGCGGTTCGTGAAGCATTAGAGGCTGAAATTGATGCCGTTAAAACTCGTATGGAAACAGAAGAGTTAAATGCTCGCTTAGAACAAGAACGCATCGATATTACATTGCCAGGTCGTGCACAAAAAGCTGGTCATATTCATCCATTAACTAAGGTTAATGAAATGATTGAGGACTTCTTCATGAAAATGGGGTATACCGTTGAAGAGGGGCCAGAAATTGAACAGGATTACTTTAACTTCGAATGCTTAAACTTGCCTAAAGACCATCCTGCACGTGATATGCAAGATTCCTTCTATATTACAGAAAACTTCTTATTGCGTACGCATACATCTCCAGTACAAGCTCGTACAATGCAACGTCATGAGCCTAATAGCCCAATCCGTATGATTGCGCCTGGTAAGGTTTATCGTTGGGATTATGATGCAACACATTCCCCAGTATTCCATCAAGTGGAAGGTCTCATCATCGATGAGCATATTACATTTGCTGATTTGAAAGGCACATTAGAGTCCTTCTTGCGTCATATGTATGGGGATGAAACAAAAGTACGTTTCCGTACAAGCTTCTTCCCATTTACAGAACCATCTGCAGAAGTAGATATTTCCTGTGTAATGTGTGGTGGTGAAGGTTGCCGTGTATGTTCTCATACAGGTTGGCTTGAAATCTTAGGATGCGGTATGGTTCATCCTGATGTATTGCGTATTAATGGGTACGATCCTGAAAAGGTTAAAGGCTTTGCCTTTGGTATGGGCGTAGAACGTATTGCTATGCTTTTATATGGCATTAATGATTTACGTCTATTCTTTGAAGATGATGTACGATTCTTGGAACAATTTTAGGAGGAACTCATGAAAGCAAGTTTACAGTGGATGAACGAATACGTGCCTGTGGATATGAATCGTCCTGCTCAAGAATTGGCCGATGAATTAACACAAGCAGGGATTCCTGTAGAAGATGTCATTGCTATGGATAATGGCATTAAGAAAATTTATACTGGTAAAATCGTAGAAATCACGAAACATCCAGATGCAGATAAATTACAAGTATGTCAAGTTGAATGCCTTACTGAAGAAGGTGAGCCTGTTACAAAACAAATCGTAACAGCAGCCACAAATGTAGCGGTAGGTCAAATCGTACCTGTAGCGTACCATAAATCTCGCTTAGCTGATGGAACAGAAATTAAAAAAGGTAAATTGCGCGGCGAAGTATCTGAAGGCATGTTCTGTTCTGTTGCAGAATTTGGTATCTCCAGCGATTTAGTATTGCCAGAAGAAGCACAAGGTATTTATATCTTTCCTGAAGGCACACCAATCGGCCTTGATGTAAAAGACGTGTTGGGCTTAAACGACACAGTATATGAATTTGAATTGACTGCTAACCGAGCAGATTGCTTCTCCATGGTTGGTTTATCCCGTGAATTCGGCATGATGACAAATCAAAAAGCTTTATTCCCTGTTATCATGGTTAACGAAAATGGTGAGTCCATTGAAGGCAAAGCATCTGTATCTATTGAAGCGGATGATCTTTGTACACGATTCATGTCTCGTATCGTTACAGATGTAAAGGTTGAGCCATCTCCATTGTGGATGCAAAATCGTTTGCGTAACAGCGGCATTCGTCCTATTAATAATGTAGTAGACGTAACAAACTATGTTATGTTAGAACTTGGTCAACCTATGCATGCCTATGACTATGACCATGTAAAAGGTCATCAACTAGTGGCAAGACGTGCTAAAAATGGAGAAGTTCTTGTTACACTTGATGGTTCTGAACGTGAATTAAATGACTCTATGCTTATTATTGCCGATGCAGAACGCCCAGTAGGTGTAGCTGGTATCATGGGTGGCTTTGATAGCGAAGTAACAAATGAAACTACTACTGTTATGCTTGAAGCTGCTGTGTTTAATGGACCATCCATTCGCCGCACTGCAAAAGCGCTTGGTATGCGTTCTGAAGCATCTGGACGTTTTGAACGTGGCGTAAACCATAAATACACTGCCTATGCTATCGACAGAGCAGCACAGTTGTTGCAACAAATTTGCCCATCCTGTAAAGTTGATGTAGGCATTATCGATGTGTACAAGAACCCTGTAGAGCAACATACAGTTACTTTCACAGCAAAACAAATCAACGATTACTTGGGTACAAATATCGAAAAAGACGAAATGGTTCGTATTTTGACTGCTCTTGAATTCGTTGTAACTGAAGAAGGGGACCAATTATCTGCCCTCGTTCCAACATGGCGCGGTGACGTAACAGTTATGCCTGACATCGCTGAAGAAGTAGCACGTATTTACAACTACGATAATATTGCCCCTACAATTCCTGTAGCCGTATTGTCCTCTGGTGGTATGACACCTAAGAAAGCTCTTACTAAAGAGGTTACACATGCATTGGCTAAATTGGGTATGACTCAAATCATTACATTTAGCTTCATGCATAAAGATGGTCTTTCCAATATGATGCTTCCTGAAGGGGATAGCCGTTATACAGCCATTCCAATTTTGAACCCTATTTCCGAAGAGTTCCCATATATGCGTACTACATTGGTACCAGCTGTTATCGAAGCTGCAAAACGCAATATTGCGCAACAAAATAAGGATCTTTGGTTATTTGAAACAGCTAACGTATATGAACCAAAAGCATTGCCTTTAACAGAAGTGCCTCATGAACGCCCTATGGCTTGTGGTATCTTGATGGGCAAAGCAAACCAAGCTGGCTGGAATCAAGCAGAACGCACTACAGATTTCTATGATGTAAAAGGCATTGTAGATGCGTTGTTGGCTGAACTAGGTGTTAAAGGCTATGAAATTAATCGTGGCACTGAACCTTACTTCCACCCTGGTGTAAGTGCTCAATACGTAGTTGATGGTAAAATGATTGCTCAATATGGTGAATTACATCCACAAGTGAGCAAAAATTTTGATTTACCAGGAAAAGTATACATGTTTGAAATCGATTTGGAAGCAGTATTATCCTTAACGATTCCAGCATTCCGCTATACATCTTTCAGTAAATTCCCAGGTACTAGCCGTGACCTTGCTATTGTGGCACCTGTGTCCGTATCTAGTGGTGAAATTTTATCTATCATTAAAGAGCATGGTGGCGAATATTTAGAAAGTGCATCTATCTTCGACGTTTACGAAGGTGAACATATCGAAGCTGGTTACCGCAGTCTTGCATACAACTTGCAATTCCGCTCTATGGAAGGCACGTTGAATGATGAAGATATTGATGGTAACATTCAAGCTATTATCGATGCATTAGCAGAAATTAACTGCAGATTACGTTAATCTCAAGCAGTATATTGAAAGGGTTTACCATATGGTAAACCCTTTTAGTACTATAGTTA
>DXZL01000031.1 GCA_019419725.1 Veillonella sp.
ATCATATAGAGCTGCGTTGCATTTTTAATTATTTGAATATCTGCTGTTTCCTTCGCATTTCGTGCTCTATCAGCAGCCGATAAGAATTGTGGCATCGCAATAGCTGCCAATATGGCAATAACGGCTACCACAACCATTAACTCAACAAGGGTAAAGCCCCCTTTTCTCGACTTCTTGAAATTTTCCCGAACACGAGAAATATGTAAGTGGTCTAAAACCCATTGACCACATAGTTCTAATCGAGAATTTAAACCATTAACCATATGTATAACAGAACTCATAATATCCTCCTTATAATGATTAAATAACAGCTATCCATTTATATTGACCTCTATTGTTCTAACTATAAAAAGCTATTGTGCAACTATAAATAGCTATTGTCCTCCCAACTTAGCAATAGACGTAAATAATGGATACATAACAGATACAACTAAAACAGCTACACCAATTCCCATTACAGTTAGCAAAATTGGTTCTAAAAGCCTCTCTAGTCGGGCGATATATTTTGAAAGTATAGATTCATAGTAATGTCCACAATGATGTAGCATCTTAACGAGCTCTCCACTTTCCTCGCCAATAGAAATCATTTGCCATATAAAGGAATTTCCAATATTCTCAGATCTAAGGCTCTCTTCAAAAGAATGACCCGTTAATAACTTTGCCTCTACTTTCTCACTACATTCGGCACCATACATATTGCCCCATAAAGGTCTTGTGATATTCATAGTATGAATAATAGAAATTCCAGAATCTAACAAAAGGGCCCAAACCTTTAGCATACTTGTATAGTAAATGCAGGTCATCCATTGGTATCTGTGAGCCAACAGCCAAAGCCAACGATGTACTTTGCGTTTTATACTATGTTGATGGTATGCAAAGACTAAAGCGCCTATCCCTACACACTGCATAATAAAGACTAATATAGGATGATTCTTTAGCCCTTGTCCTAATGCAAAGAGGGCTCGTGTCATCAATGGTAATGTAATATGCATGGTAGTAAAAACCTTCTCAAAGGATGGAATGATAAACAGGATGGTAACGAGAAAGAATACGTTCATCATGAGAAGAAGAAATATAGGATAAGAAATAGCACTCATAACCTTTTGTCGCAATTGTCGCTCCCAGTCATAGTGACGTGAAATGTATTGTAAGCTTTCACCTAAAGTGCCTGCTGCCTCTCCACTTTCTAGTAGTGCTAAGGCTATCGCAGGGCAGCCTTCACTACGCAATGCTTGCGATAAGGTTTGGCCTCTCTCAATCGATTCATAGAGGGCTGTATATAAAAGCCCTCGCTTCCCATGACAGAGTAACTGTAATGCCCTCCGTAAAGGCACACCAGACTCGATGAGTAGTCCTAATTGATAGGTTACATCTACCACCATTGTATGATTCCACTTATGCTTTTTCTTATTTACTTGTAAAGTGATTTTATAAATCTTGTATCCATCGCGCTTTAACCGTGTACCGACCTCCTGTTCTGAATCTGCCCACATCAAACCTTTTACTGTTTCATTATTCTCATTTTTTACGACATATTCATAAGCCTCCATATCTGCACCTACGATAATTGTTGATCTAATAGCGTATGTAGTTGATGCTGCGTTCCATATTGTGCTTTTACATCTCGTACGGCCATTTCTAGTGTTTTCATAGGCAGTTGTGTTTCTTGAATCGAGATAATTTGCGGTTCCTTACGAGTGCGTATTAAATTTGCCACTGCATGAGTGTTTAACAAAATATCACGAATGGTAATAAACTTTTTATTCCACCTAAGAAGTCGTTGACATATAACAGCACGTAACACTTGAGATATTTGACTGCGAATTTCCTCTTGTTGTTCACCAGGAAATAGTGAAATCATGCGGTGAACTGCCATCACGGCCCTTTGCGTATGCATAGTGGCCATCACAAGATGACCCGTTTCGGCCGCATGAAGAGCGGCCTCTAATGTTTCACGATCTCGAAGCTCTCCAACCATAATGACATCTGGGTCCTCTCTCAATGCATCGCGAATACCATTAGACATAGACTTAATATCGGCACCTAATTGGCGTTGATGAATTAAAGATTTCTTAGGCTTAAACTCAAATTCTATGGGGTCTTCTAAGGTAATGATATGCCGCTCCATATTTTGATTTATATAGTCAATACAACAGGCTAAGGTAAAACTTTTCCCACTACCTGTAGGCCCGCATACAAGCAATAGACCATCATGTGCTTCACATAGTTTTTGAAGTAAATGTCCTTCACTGTTATCTTCTAGCTTAAGTTGTTGATGGCACAATAACCTCAGTGTCCCACATATCGTTTGATTAGCCTTATATAGATGAACACGTATACGCACGCCACAACAGGAACAAGCTTCATCGAGAGATTGCCATTCATAAGAGGCTATACCACAACGTCGTAAAATATCTTCAATTAAGATAGTAGTACATATAAACGAAGTAGCCTTCAATCCATCACCATGTCGCAAATAGATAGGCTCACCACATTGTAGATGAATATCTGTGGATGATAATTGTATTGCTTGTTCAACAATGGTTTCTAAATTTCCACTATTACAGCATGAGTCCACAACGATGCACCTCCTCTATCGATGTAACATGCTGAGATACAGCTTCACGAGCGGAATCCTCTAGTGACAAAAGTAAATGTGCTTCTAATTGATCCCAGTGAACTGAATTGGTTGGTATTTCTAAATATTCAAAGAGCGCAGTCCGTCCATGATACGTGGTACCATCAAATTTTCGAACTAAACGTTGCGCTATTACCCCCATTAAAGTAGCCCGTATTAAATACGGTTCTACCCCCATATCCATGAGACGCGTTACAACACCAATAGCTGTGTTAGTATGAATTGTAGATAACACTCGATGCCCTGTTAAAGCAGATTTAACGGCCAGCTCTGCAGTCTCCTTATCCCTGATTTCACCAATCATAATCGTATCTGGATCTTGCCGTAGCACTGATCTAAGCCCTTTGGCAAATGTAAAGCCAATCTTCTCATTAATACCAATTTGTATGGCTCCTTTAATTTCAGCCTCTACGGGATCTTCAAGACATATGAGCTTTGTTTCCTCTAGATTTAACATGCGTAACATGGCATATAAAGTAGCCGTTTTACCACTACCTGTAGGTCCACAGATTAGAAGTAAGCCATAAGGACGTTTTAGTAATTGTTTAATATGCTCAAAAATATCTGCACGCATACCTAAGGCTGTTAAGTCTTTATGACTCCCTTCATTTCCCATAAGTCGGCAGACCAAAGTCTCACCATATAAGCTGGGCAAGGTAGATACGCGCATAGTTACAGATGTATCCTTATGACTCCAAGCCCATCGACCATCTTGAGGCAATCTCTTTTCACTAATATCTAATGCACTACAAACCTTGATGCGGTTGATAATAAGTTCAGCCTCTTCAGAAGACACAGTCATATTTGTTCGTAGTAATCCATCTTGTCGTAACCGAACTTGGACACCACTTTTTGTGGGATCAAAGTGAATATCGCTGACATGATGTTCTAAAGCATATAGGATAATGTCGTCTAATGTTACGTCTACATACATGGTCACCTCCTATACCTTGCGGTATGTTTTTACCTCACACTAGCGTATGGCGTTATAGGTTTCGACATCAGCCTCTAAATCCCTTTTTTATTTTTAAAAATCCACGAAGCGAAAACTTTTCTATTTTGGGCATACAAAAAAGGCGCCCCGTAGGGCGCCCTTATTGCACTTTTAGCTAAGACGATTTTTATTTTAAGTTATAGAAAACGTCATTACCTTTATATTGTGCTGTTTCGTATAACATTTCTTCAATACGAAGCAATTGATTGTATTTAGCTACACGTTCAGAACGAGCTGGTGCACCAGTCTTAATTTGGCCAGCATTTACAGCTACTGCAATATCAGCGATAAATGTATCTTCTGTTTCGCCAGAGCGGTGAGATACTACACATGTATAACCTGCGCGTTTAGCAAGTTCCATAGCGTCAAATGCTTCTGTTAAAGTACCGATTTGGTTTACTTTTACAAGAATAGAGTTACCTACACCAAGCTCAATACCACGAGCCAAACGTTTTGTATTAGTTACGAATAAATCGTCACCAACGAGTTGTACACGATCGCCAAGGCGTTCTGTCAATAATTTCCAACCATCCCAATCTTCTTCAGCAAGACCATCTTCGATGGATACGATTGGGTATTTACCTACTAAGTATTCGTAGAAGTCTACCATTTCAGCAGCTGTTTTAACTTTGCCTTCGCCAGCTAAATTGTATTTGCCATCTTCATAGAATTCAGAAGATGCAGAATCAAGAGCTAATTTAAAGTCTTTACCAGGTTCATAACCTGCCGCTTTAATAGCTTCACAAATTACTTCTAACGCTTCTTCATTGGATGCCAAGTTAGGAGCGAAACCACCTTCGTCACCTACGGCAGTGCTAAGACCTTTATCATGAAGTACAGATTTCAATGTATGATATACTTCTGCACAGCTACGAAGAGCTTCAGCGAAGGATTCCGCGCCTACAGGCATAATCATAAATTCTTGAATATCTACGTTATTATCCGCATGTGCGCCGCCATTCAAGATATTCATCATAGGAACTGGCAATTCTTTTGCGTTGAAACCGCCAAGGTATGCAAACAATGGCAAGTCTAAAGATTCTGCCGCTGCACGAGCTACAGCCATGGAAACACCAAGAATTGCATTAGCACCGAGGTTAGATTTATTGTCTGTACCATCTAATTTCAACATCAAGTTATCGATAGCTACTTGTTCAGTCGCATCATAACCAATAATGGCAGGACCGATTTTAGCATTTACATTATCGATAGCTGTTAATACACCTTTACCAGAGTAACGAGATTTATCACCATCACGTAATTCTACAGCTTCAAACTTACCTGTGGAAGCACCAGATGGAACTGCAGCTGTTGCAATAGTGCCATCTTCTAAACATACTTCAACTTCAACAGTTGGGTTACCGCGGGAATCTAAAATTTCTCTTGCAATGACTTGTTCAATTACTGCCATTTCTTCACCTCATAAAAATCTAATGGGATAACTGTCATGCGACAGATATTATATATTGAGCAAAACCATATAGGTTATAACTCTTGTTAACTATAAATATAGTGAAAGCTCTATATTATGCTTTTTTTACCAAACTATGACCTGTCATAGATTTTGGTTGTTCTATACCAGCCAAGTCTAATAATGTAGGAGCAATATCACATAATTTGCCAGCCTCTAATGTAGCTGATTTTAAGGCATCACTCATTAAAATTAAAGGAACCAAGTTTGTTGTATGCGCCGTATGAACTTTGCCAGTTTCATGGTTAACCATAAGCTCCGCATTACCATGATCTGCTGTAATCAATAAGTGACCATTCTTACTACGTATAGCCTCAACGATGCGTCCTAAACAAGTATCTACAGCCTGAACTGCTTTAACAGCTGCTTCAAAGCTACCTGTATGACCTACCATATCTGGATTTGCAAAGTTTAAGATGATCATATCATACGTTTCATCTTGAATAGCTTGTACAACTTTATCGGTTACTTCATAAGCGCTCATCTCAGGTTGCAAATCATAGGTTGCCACTTGAGGAGATTTCACAAGTATGCGGTCCTCACCTTCAAATGGTTCCTCTTTACCGCCGTTGAAGAAATACGTAACATGAGCGTATTTCTCTGTTTCAGCAATACGCAATTGACGATAGCCACCTACGCTTAGTACTTCGCCTAGTGTTTCAGATAAAATGTCCTTTTCATACACAATATGAACTGGTAAACCATCTTCATATTTAGTCATAGTCGCCATGTATAAAGACAATGGTTCACGGTTAAAGCCATCAAAGTCTGGCAACACTAAGGCTTTTGTAAGCTCACGACCACGGTCTGGACGGAAGTTACAGAAGATTACAGCATCGCCATTCTTGATCGTTCCTTCAGCATCAATTACCGTAGGAAGAACAAACTCATCTGCCGCATCTTTGTCATAAGATTGTTGCACCGCTTCACAGACTGATGAGGCTCTTTGACCTTGACCATTTACAATCGCATTGTAAGCAAGTTCCACACGGTCCCAACGATTATCGCGGTCCATCGCATAGTATCGACCACTCACAGTAGCAATTTTTCCACAGTTTAGCTCTGCCATATACGCTTCTAAGTCTTTTAAATAGCCTTGTGCACATTGAGGGGCTACGTCACGACCATCGAGCAAGGCATGTACATAAACATGCTCAATACCATGATCATGAGCCCCTTTAATAACTGCCTTAATGTGCTCTAAGGAGCAATGTACATTGCCATCTGATACTAGACCGATAAGATGTAAGCTTTGTTTTTTAGCAACTTCGTATAGTTCCTGCATAACAGGGCGATTATAAAACTCACCGGATTCAACGTCTTTAGTAATACGAGTTAAATCTTGGTACACAATACGACCAGAACCAAGGTTTAAATGGCCAACCTCAGAATTCCCCATCTGTCCTTCTGGAAGTCCTACTGCAAGCCCTGATGCTTCTAATTTTGTATGTGGATACATATCCCACAATTGATTAAAACAGTGCGGCTTCGCCTGTACTACAGCATTGGTTGTATCTGATTGATCTCCCATGCCAAAGCCATCTAGGATAACTAGCATTACGGGAGCCTTTAATTTAGCCATTTTTAACCTCATATTAAGCGCTTACTTCATTCGCCGCTTTAATAATATCAATAAATTCATCAACTACTAAAGATGCACCACCTACAAGGGCACCATCAATATTTGGTTCCCCAAGGATTTCACGAGCATTTTCGGATTTAACACTACCGCCATACTGGATACGCACGGCATCAGCAGTCTCATCATCGTATAAAGAACGAATGTAATCACGAATTTCTTTACATACTTCTTCAGCTTGATCGGCAGTTGCTGTTTTTCCTGTGCCGATAGCCCAAATTGGTTCGTACGCAATAATCAATTGGCTAACTTGTTCCTTTGGAACGTCAACCAAAGCACCTTTAAGTTGAGATGTAATCCAGTCTAGAGTATGACCGGATTCACGTTGTTCTAAACTTTCACCAACACAGACTATTGGTATCAAATTATGGTGAAATGCACTTTTAATTTTTGCATTTACCGTCTCATCTGTTTCACCATAATATTCACGGCGTTCAGAGTGACCGATAATAACATAATTGACGCCTACCTCTGTAAGCATAAGTGGTGAAATTTCACCAGTGAATGCACCAGCATCATGATAATCCATGGTTTGTGCGCCTACCTCAATCGCTGTGTTACGCGTCAGTGCTACAGCACGTTCGATAGCTGTGAAAGGCGGGCAAACAACTACATTACAGGATAATTCCATATCTTGTAACACGCTGTTAAACGCTTCGATCAGAATAGATCCAGACGCAATGGTGCCATTCATTTTCCAATTTCCTGCAATAATGGGTTTTCTCATATTATGCCTCAGACAATGCAGCAATACCTGGTAGAATTTTGCCTTCTAAGAATTCTAAAGATGCACCACCACCTGTGGAGATATGGCTAATTTTATCTGCTAAGCCACTTTTTTCAATAGCCGCTACAGAGTCGCCACCACCAACGATAGTCATCGCATCGGATTCAGCTACAGCTTTTGCTACTGCATTAGTACCAGCTGCAAAGTTTTCCATTTCAAATACGCCCATAGGACCATTCCAAATAATAGTCTTCATTGGCGCCAATGCTTCTACATAGAGCTCCCGTGTTTTAGGACCAATATCTAGAATCATCCAACCATCTTCAATATTTTCAACGTCAACGATTTTAGTGTTAGCGTCGTTGCTGAAAGCATCAGCTACTACAGCATCGATAGGTGTCAATAATTTAGCACCTGCTACGCGAGCTTCCATAACAAGATCTGTAGCAATAGCTTCTTGACCTTCTTCAAATAAGGAGCTACCAATATTGCAGCCTTGTGCTTTAATGAACGCATTAGCCATGCCACCGCCGATGATCATTACATCAACCTTAGGCAAAAGGTTAGAAATAACAGAAATTTTATCTGTTACTTTTGCACCACCAATGATTGCCGCCATAGGTGTTTTAGGATGTACAACTGCTGCACTTAATGCATCAATTTCTTTTTTGAGCAAGAAACCTGCTGCCATAGGGATATAGTCAGCAATACCAACTACGGATGCTGCATTACGGTGGGATACACCGAATGCATCGTTGATTGCTACATCAGCAAGAGATGCCAATTGTTTAGCAAATTCAGGGTCGTTTTTAGTTTCTTCATTATGGTAACGCAAGTTTTCAAGCATCAATACATCGCCTGGTTGTAATGCTTTTACAGCCGCTTCAACCTTAGGGCCAATGCAGTCATCTACGAATGCTACTGGCTTGTTGATAAGCTCAGATAAATGTTTTGCACATGGTGCCAAAGACATTTCAGGTTTACGTTCCCCTTTTGGACGACCAAAGTGAGAAGCAAGAATTACCTTTGCCCCTTTTTCAATTAAATAATTGATAGTAGGTAATGCACTACGAATACGAGTGTCATCAGTGATGACACCGTCTTTCATAGGAACATTAAAATCAACACGAACAAATACTGTTTTATTATCTACTTGTAAACCTTCGATTGTTTGTTTCATCAAAGCCTCCCGATTATAAGCCTTTGCTTGCTACGAATGCTGCCATGTCGATAAGACGTTCGGAGTAACCCCATTCGTTATCATACCAAGAAACAACTTTTACCATATTGCCATCCATAACCATTGTTAAATCAGCGTCAACAATGGAGCTACGTGGATCGGAGCTGAAGTCACAAGATACTAATGGCACATCAGATACACCTAAGATACCTTTTAATTCGCCAGCAGCTGCTTTGCGGAATGCTTCGTTGATTTCTTCTTTAGTTGCAGGTTTTTCAAGTTCGCAAACAAGATCTGTAGCAGATACGTCTGGAGTTGGAACGCGCAATGCAAAGCCATCTAATTTACCTTTTAATTGAGGCAATACTTTAGCAACAGCTTTTGCTGCACCAGTAGTTGTAGGAATGATAGACATAGCTGCTGCACGAGCACGGCGAGGGTCTTTATGACGTGCATCAAGAATTTTTTGGTCATTAGTATAGGAATGAATAGTTGTCATCATGCCGCGTTTAATGCCGAATTCATCACATAATACTTTAGCAAATGGAGCCAAGCAGTTTGTTGTGCAAGATGCGTTAGAAATAATATGATGTTTTGTAGGATCGTACATATCTTGGTTTACACCCATAACCATTGTTAAGTCTTCGTTTTTACCAGGTGCAGAAATCAATACTTTTTTTACAGTAGGTTGATTCAAATGAACTTTTGCTTCCTCTGCATCACGATATTTACCAGTACATTCCATAACAATTTCAACGCCCTCTTCAGACCAAGGCAATTTAGAAGCATCGCGGTCATGGAATACGCGAATTTTTTTACCATCAACGTAGATATTTTCTTCATCAAATGTTACTTCGTTAGGAATTGTGCCATGAACAGAGTCATATTTTAACAATAATGCAGTACCTTCATTATCGCCAGTAGCATTGATTGCTACAACTTCTACGTCAGGATTGTTAATCGCTGCACGTACTACACATTTACCAATACGACCAAAACCGTTAATACCAACTTTTACTGCCATTGTTAGATCCTCCTAATAACAAAAATATTCTAACAAAATATTTAACTACTAACTTCACTTATAACGCTGAAATTTGTAACAATTGACGCATACCTTCTGCAGCTTGCTCATCAATGATGAGTATGCCTTTTTGACAAGCTCTCATAACACCAATAATGGCACTCGATTTATCTTGTCCACCAGCCACAGCAATCACATTTGGGATTTTTGCAACATCTGGAAGAGATAAACCAATATTATTAGTGGAATAAATCAACTTACCATCTATATCGCAATATTGACCAAGAGCTTCGCCAACAGCATGATTATCTACTAACTGCTTACGCACATCATCAGCTATATGGCGCTGATCCGCCATGCGCATAGCTGTACCAATACCAAACAACAATACGTCAGTCCTACTAATGAGATCCCCAATTTCCTTAATTTGAGGTTCGCAAGTCATGAGCATATGCAATGAGTCTTGTGAAAGCCCATCAGGTAAATGGAGCATTTTATAGGTCCCACGAAGTCGTTCAGCCAGCACTGAAGCAATTACGTTAGCTTGATATTCAACTACCTCACCAACGCCCCCACGGGCAGGTACAACAATAGGATTAAATGGTAATACAGGCATCTCTTCGGCTACTGAAGCCATTGTACTGCCACCACTGATAGCAACTACAGAGTCAGGCTCTAATAATTCCTGTAATAGCTTTGCTGCTGCAAAACCTAACTTTTTAACCATCAACGTTCCTTCTGTAGGCGTGATGATAACCCTATCGATATGAAGTGCTTCAGTCAATCGATGTTCTAGCTCGTTAATACGATCTAATTCATTTAAAAAATTTCGCAACTTTGGAACAATTGTATGTCCCTCATCAGTGAGAAAAATTCCTGGTTTATAAATGTCTACAAGACCATTAGCACGCATTAGCTCAATATGACTTCGTACGGTTCGCTCTGGAAGGTCCGTTGCAGTAGCTAATGTCCTACGGCCTATAGGCTCTTCATAAACTAGGTGGTTTAATATTTTGTATCGCTCCTTTAATACACTAACGATTTCAGGAACAATACGTTCACATATCATTAGAAACTCGTTCATCGGGTCCCTCCTTTACCCGTTAGGATTGTATGAATCGTTTTTCGTCCCATGTGAACAAAATTCGTCCCACCTAAAATAAAAAAATACTTTTACATCTGTATTGTATACCCTATGTAGATTTTATTCAAGACTTTATAGGAGAAAACGACATAATTTAGATATTTTATACAACTTTGTACCTAAACTATGTCGTTTTATATGATTTATATTATTTTGTACCGAAGATACGGTCACCAGCATCGCCTAAACCAGGCAAGATGTAACCATGATCATTAAGTTTTTCATCAAGAGCCGCTACATAAATAGGAACATCAGGATGTTCTTTATTCACTGCTTCCACACCTTCAGGAGCCGCAACAAGACACATTAACTTAATATTTTTAGCGCCTTTTTCCTTTAACAATGTAATAGCAGCTGCTGCACTACCACCAGTAGCTAACATTGGATCTGTTACTATAAAGTCGCGTTCGCCTACATCAGAAGGTAACTTGCAGTAGTATTCTACAGGTTTCAATGTTTCTGGATCACGGTATAAGCCAATATGACCAACCTTTGCAGTTGGAATCAAGTTAAGCATACCATTGACCATACCTAGGCCAGCACGAAGAATTGGGATAATACCCAATTTTTTACCTGCAATACGTTTGCCAGTCATTTTAGTTAAAGGTGTTTGTACTTCTACATCCTCTAATGGAAGGTTACGAGTGATTTCATAACCCATCAAGATAGTAATCTCATCAAGTAATTCTCTAAAATCCTTAGAGCCTGTTTCTGCATCACGCATCAATGTAACTTTGTGTTGAATCAATGGATGTGTCATAACATTAACTTTCATGACTGTCCTCCTATAAATAATTTACATACCCTATCGGTATCCATTTAATATTCATATTTACTCTATCACAGATTAATAAATCATGCCATAAAAATATTAAAAGGGATGTGTCTCGGCACACCCCTTTTATGCTACTTATAGGCTTATAGAACTACAAATATGTAATTGTTATAGTGAATCTAATAGATTAGTATAAAGGATACGCTTCACAAAGTGCTGCCACACGTTTACTTGCTTCTTCATGAATTGCTTTATCTTCAGGATTTTTAAGAACAGTTGCAATGATGTCTGCAATTTCTTCCATATCTTTTACTTGTAAGCCACGTGTTGTAAGAGCTGGTGTACCAAGACGGATACCACTTGTTACAAATGGGCTAGCTGGATCAAATGGAATTGTATTCTTATTACATGTAATACCTACTTCATCAAGTAAGTGTTCTGCTTCTTTACCTGTTAAACCAGTATTGCGAACATCTACCAACATAACGTGAGTATCTGTACCACCAGAAACGATTGTTAAGCCTTTTTCTTGCAATGCAGCAGCCAATGCTTTTGCATTATCGATAACTTGTTGTGCATATACTTTAAACTCAGGTTGTAACGCTTCACCGAATGCAACTGCTTTAGCAGCGATAACATGCATCAAAGGGCCACCTTGAATACCAGGGAAGATAGCTTTATCGATTGCTTTAGCATATTTTTCTTTACAAAGGATCATGCCGCCACGAGGACCACGCAATGTTTTATGAGTTGTAGTAGTAACGATATCAGCATGTTCTACAGGATTTGGATGTAAACCTGCTGCTACAAGACCTGCGAAGTGAGCCATATCTACCATGAAAATAGCATCAACTTCATGAGCTACATCAGCCATTTTTTTGAAGTCGATTTGACGGCTATAAGCACTACCACCAGCAATGATCAATTTAGGTTTAGCTTCTAATACGATTTTACGGAACTCATCATAATCGATTTGTTGAGTTTCTGCATCTACACCGTAAGGTACTACGTTGAAATATGTACCAGATACGTTAACAGGAGAACCATGTGTTAAGTGACCACCATGGGACAAGTTCATACCCACAATAGTGTCGCCAGGTTGTAATAATGCGAAATACACGCCAAAGTTTGCTTGAGAACCAGAGTGAGGTTGTACGTTTGCATGTTCTGCACCGAACAAGCGTTTTGCACGTTCAATAGCTAATGTTTCGATAACATCAACATTTTCACAACCGCCATAATAACGTTTACCAGGATACCCTTCTGCATATTTGTTAGTCAATACGCTACCTTGAGCTTCCATTACTGCTTGAGAAACAAAGTTTTCAGAAGCGATCATTTCTAATTTATCGCGTTGGCGTGCTAATTCTTGATTGATAACAGCTTGAATATTAGGGTCTTGTTTTTCTAAGAAACTCATGAGTATCCTCCTCGTGCAAAACGAATATATATAGGTAATGATGTATTATTTCTCTAATGCTTTAATTTTCTCTACACGGCGTGCGTGACGACCACCTTCGAACTCTGTTTCCATAAAGATGGCTACAATATCGTTAGCTAGGCCAGGACCAATAACGCGTTCCCCCATTGTGAGAATATTTGCGTCATTATGTTCACGACATGCATGAGCAGAGAATGTATCATGACAAAGAGCAGCGCGAATACCAGCAATCTTATTTGCTGCAATACCGATACCAATACCAGTACCACAAATCAAAATACCTCTGTCTGCTTGACCAGATACGATTGCATTTGCTACAGGTACAGCAATGTCAGGATAATCGCAAGAATCAGCTGTATGACAGCCAAAATCCTCTACTACATGTCCCAATGCATTTAATAATTCCTTAACGGATGCTTTTAAATTTAATCCGCCATGATCACAACCGATTGCAACTTTCATAATTTCATCTCCTACGCCTTCTGAGACACTGATCTAAGACCAGCCTCTACTAAGTGATAAATTTGTTCCGCACATTGATTATATACGGTTTGATCAGATCCATATGGGTCCGTCACATCACCATCTTGACCACCCCACTCGGAAATCGTTTTGATTTTACCTTCCTCAAACGGGAATTGTCGAAGTAGTACAGATTTGTGATCTTTCGTCATACCAA
>DXZL01000032.1:0-5823 GCA_019419725.1 Veillonella sp.
ACCATTTTTAATCGGTGCCCCCAAAGCATCCGTAGGCATCATAACGCCCGTCAACATAACGGCAAGCGCAGTAGCACCTACCATTTTAGAAAATACAACCGACAAAGAAGAACGTTTCGTCATGTTCTTTGCTGTTTCCGCTACGACTACGTAACACCCCTTTGTACGATTCCAAATTACTTTAAAAACTCGATTCATCAATCTTACCCCTTTAAATTAAACTAACTATATCCACTTACATAAAAATTACAGTAACCAATCGATAATCACTGAGACTATATCGATTTTCTCAAAATCATATAACTAAAATACCACATTTTACTGTATAAGTAAAATTTTTTTCATTTTATTTTCACATAATTATGCGTTCAAACTATCAATTTTTCGATATACAAAAATATCGAGGCACCGTCACTCGAACAGTCCTCGATATTCTTATATATACTATTAAATTATTCTATTGAAAAGAATATTCATCATTTAATACTTTTGTAGTAGCGATAGAAGAATATATTAACTATTACAACAACAAAAGGATCAAAAAAACAAAATGGATGCCCCCTGTAAAATACAGGGAAGCATCCATGTGTTTAGATTACTATTTATCACTCTTTAGTTTTGACTGAATAATCTGCTCTACCATAAGCGCTGTACCCATAGTTAACGCTATAGGGAACAACATTTCTACAGAAAATCTTGAAAGCTCAAGCATAAATACACATGAGGTCATAGGCATCTTCTGTGCTAGTCCTAAAAATGCTACAGCACCGATAAAGGCAGCCATACCTAATGATATAGGAGCTACAGCAATAGACCAAAAAGTACCAAATACTATGGCTAACGTACTCCCCAACATCATAGATGGAGTAATACGCCCACCATAAGCTCCAGCTGCTAATGCAAGTAATACCGCTACCCACTTAGAACCAAATAATCCTAATGCATAAGTCCATGTAATATCATTAGTAAAGGTTAATTCGTTCCCAGCCTTACCATTCCCTAAAATTTCAGGGAAATACATAGCTAACGCACCAATAATTGTAAACGCAACGATAGATATTGGAATCATAACAGGACTGCTACGATGAATAGAAGGTAACTTACCTTGAGTAATATTAAATAAAACTACACCTAAAGCAACAATAGCGCCCAAGGCGATAGAGAATTCTACATAGTGACTACCCAAGCTAGGTTGAGCCATTGTATATTGAATGACATCCCCTACACCAGCTTGTCGAGTTACAAAAGTTGCCAATCCACAGCATATAAGTGCAGCACTCATGGCGCGTATATTCCAAGTAAGGAGCAAGGTTTCTAACGTAAAGATTGCCGCCGATAATGGTGAATTATAAACTGCTGCTAATCCCGCGCCTGCAGCACAAGCAATCAATAATTGGCGATCTTCTTGTTTTATATCAAAGTGCTTAACTAAAAAAGTTGTAATCCCCGCACTTGCTTCACGAGGGGCTACTTCTCGCCCTAAAGGTGAACCTATAGCTACCGTAATAATTTGTAAGGTTGCATGTAAAACAGTAGTGATGGGATTCATATCCATCTTACCGGAAACCGCAGTTTTAATATCTACAACACCTTTACCATATCGGTGAATAAGAAACCAGCCCACACCACCTATGAGACCACAAATAATAAGTGGTATCAATCGTTCTACTGGGGATACTCGTGCTACAGCAGCACCAAAGCTCATATGATCTGCAGAAGAATAATTATATACAAAATGCTGAATACTATGCATTAAATGTGTATAAGAAGCCCCTACTAATCCCGCTATAAATCCAACAACAATTATGAGACCTATTAAACGTTTATCAAATGCCATACTTACTCCATTGCTAACACAACTTCACCAGTTTCTAATGTTTTCTTAACATCTATAATACGTTGATTAGATGAACCTCTAAATCGTAATGCTGGATCTTTAAGTTCATCTACAAATCGTCCATCTACGAGGATATCAATTTCCTGTAATAAAGCACTTCTCAACTCATCCTCTAAAATATCATCTATTTCATATCCTGAATAGGCCCAAATTTTCTTTTCCGGTGCAGCTTCTCGTACAGCTCTTACTACAGATAATAAACCTTGTACATTTTGGAAAGGCTCTCCACCCAATAAAGTTAAACCTGAGCAGTTAGGATTCTTAACATAAGAGACAACTAGATCTGTTTCAGCTTGTGTCCATACTTTACCGGCATTAAAATCTTGATACTCTTCATTAAAACAGTTATAACAACAATGTGTGCACCCTGTTACGAATATAGATGTACGAATTCCTTCTCCATTGGCAATATCATATTGTCTTATTTGCCCATATCTCATAATTACCTCCATAGTAGTGCATATCAAATGATCAACACTATATAGATATATTTCAATTTTTCACATGTATAGTAAAAGCTGTGCCCTAGGCACAGCTTTTACCATGTATAGAATTATAATAATAAACAGTGATGCTATCTATTATTAGATATGCATTACACGATCTTTAATTTCTTTCGTACGGCCTTCATTCCAGAAGTTCTCACCCAAATAACCACAAGTACGACGAATAACAGTTAATTTATCACGGTTTGTGTTATGGCAACGAGGACATTCCCACTCATTATTTTCATTGACCTTAATTTCACCATCAAAACCACATTCGTGACAGTAGTCAGACTTGGTATTAAATTCAGCATAAGAAATATGGTCATAAATATATTGAATCATAGTTAAAACGGCTGGAATATTATTAGTCATATTTGGAATTTCTGCATAGGAGATACAGCCGCCTGTAGATTTCTTTTGGAACTCAGATTCAAAGGCAAATTTATCAAATACATTAATCTCTTCACGAACATTTACGTGATAGCTATTAGTGTAATACCCTTTATCTGTAATATCTTCAATAACACCAAAACGGGCACGGTCTAAAGAAGAGAACCGATTTGTTAAGCTTTCAGCAGGAGTACCGTATAAACCAAAGCCAAGATTATGTTTGTCATGCCATAGGTTAATAGCATCGTTTAAACGATCCATAATTTTCATTGCAAATACACGGCCTTTTTCACCTGTATTGGATTCGCCTGTAATCAATCGAGTTGCTTCATAAATACCGATATAGCCAAGAGAAATCGTTGCATAACCACCAGTAAGGAAACGACCGATTTTTTCTCCTTTTTTAAGGCGTGCAATGGCGCCATGTTGCCAGTGAATTGGAGACACATCGCTCACTACATCTTTCAAAAGATTGTAGCGTAATAACAATGCTTTTTCTGCTAATTCAAGACGTTTATCTAAAATTTCAAAATATTTTTCTTCACTACCACGAGCCAAAATGCCAATTTGTGGCAAGTTTAAGCTTACAACGCCCATGTTAAAGCGACCATCAAATTTATAGTTTCCTTTTTCATCCTTCCAAGGAGATAAGAAAGAACGGCAACCCATTGGACTAAATACATTCCCTTCATAGTTTTCCTTCATCTTCTTAGCGGAGATGTAATCTGGGTACATGCGTTTAGCAGTGCATTGTGCAGCGAGCTCAGTCAAGTAATAATATGGACTATCAGGCGTTACATTATGTTCATCAAGAACATAAATCAATTTAGGGAATGCTGGTGTAATATATACATCAGCTTCATTTTTTACACCTTTAATGCGTTGACGCAAAATCTCTTCTGTAATAAGAGCAGCTTCCTTAGAATATTCATAATCAGGTTTAAAATACATGAACAACGTAACAAATGGAGACTGACCATTTGTAGTCATCAATGTATTGATTTGATACTGGATAGTTTGAATACCATCCTTAACCTCTTTACGCGTACGTTTCCATGCGATTTCACGAGCCTTTTCCATATTTGGCTCCATACCGTAAATCTCAACTTGTTCTTCAATAACATTGTTAAGAATCTTTTCGTAAGACTTACGTACAAATGGTGCCAAAATGCGATCGATACCATTAATACTTTGACCGCCATATTGCCCAGATGCAACTTGAGCAATAATTTGTGTTGTCACCGTACATGCAACCTGGAAAGATTTAGGTGTATCAATCTTCTTACCATTGATAACTGTACCATTTGTAAGCATATCTTCCAAATTGATTAAGCAACAATTAAACATAGGCTGGATAATGTAATCCATATCATGGAAGTGAATGGCACCACTATCATGGGCCTCCAAAATATCTGTAGGAATTAATTTACGACGCGCGATATCCTTAGATACTTCACCGGCAATTAAATCACGTTGTGTAGATACAATGGCAGCATCCTTATTAGAGTTTTCGTCGAGAACGCTAACATTACTACGGTCTAATAAACCAATTACATCATCATCTGTAGTATTTTGACGACGTTTAAAAGCTTGAACAGCTTTGTAACCTTCATAGGCACGTGCCGTTGCAGGATTATGATACTCAATCAACTTATAATACACTTGATCTTCAATAGCATAAATTGTCATGTCCTTTTGGAGCTTTGTAGCATATTCTTCAATTTCATCAGCGATACGCTGTGCCAACCCCTCTTCGTACAACCCTGTACTACTATGCTCGGCTTTTTCTATAGCCAAAGCAATTTTGTTTTTGTCGAAAGGTACCTTTGTACCATCCCGTTTAATGACCTGCAACATATTGGCAACCTCCCCATTTTGTTACCGCTGAAATATATGTTATGACAAAGAAAAAAGTATGGTATACCATACTTTTATAAATTTATATGTAAAAATGTAAAGAATTATTAGTAAACTCTCTATTTTTACCGCTAACTCAGTATACTATATATGGTGGTTGTTTTCAAGAACAAATACTATATAAAGTAAAAATAGGTTCTTTCAGCCATGCTAATATAGCATGAATAAAAGAACCTATTTAAATTATAATGTAAACCCAAATAGACGAGTCAAGAAGTTAGATTTTTGACCTACCCAACTAGAAGGAACAGTAGGATAGAATGTGCGATCAGCTAAAAGATCGCGCTCATTGAGATGAATATTTGGCAACAAATCTTTTTTGTATGTACTGTCTAATTTAGAAATAGCTTCTACATACCCTTGATGCGCTTGTACATCACGTTCACTACAATAACCAGTGCCAAAGAAGTGAATTAATCCATTACGATATAGTTCGATTGCTCTATGATAATTAGCATTACTATGATTAAAGGATGCCATGTTACATTGAATTAAAATTCCTTTATCTACCCATTCCAATAACTGTTCTGGTTTTATAAATAATTGGCGATGCGTTTCTACTTCACTAATGATAGGAACAATGCCCATATCTAGTAAGCTTAGCAACCATGCATTAATATGGTGAACCTTACTATTTTCAGGTAATGCTACTAACATAAAATGGCTATTACCCAACAAATACTGATTGCGATGAGCAACGATATATTCAACCATTTCATCACAAAGTAAAACGCGAGCACCACTGTGAATAGTAACATCTACTTGTTGCTCACCTACCGCAAGTTTTACATCATTCAATGTTGTTTCCATTTCATCCCAAGTATTCATATCCATAGATACTGTCACATCAGGTGTACTGAAAATATCTGTAATTCCTTGTTCAGCCAAGGATTTTATCATTTTTACTGATTCTGCCATTGTTTGTGGCCCTTGAGGCCCTAACACAGCTGGCAAAATGCAACCATGTAAGTCAACCACGCGATTCATATTCTTTCCCTTCTACTTACGATTATCCCTTACAGAAATCGTTCCCTTTATAAAGTTCATGTTTATCTCATTTATTTTTCATTTTCTATTCATGATTATATCAAGGGGAAAGTCGCTTGTACAGTGGTTTTTATATAAAAATAG
>DXZL01000032.1:5833-13400 GCA_019419725.1 Veillonella sp.
ATTATAATATGTTCATTTAATATATTTTTTAAATTTTCATTTTATCTTCATTAAAAATACCTCATAATCACTACGATTATGAGGTATTTTTTACTCATTTGTATATTATTAACAATTTAATTTTTAAATGTACTTCTCTTATACCTGATATAATAGACTAATTTTGCCACTAAAATACCAATAACAACACCTACTGTATCAATTAAAACATCAGAAATCTGAGAGCTACGACCTGGTGAAAACAATTGTATAAATTCATCAAGACTAGCTATCAACATTCCTAAACCGATAGTCTTAATTACGGTACCATATGTAATATATCGACGTAGAATCGTATATAAAACACCACCAAGGATTGTAAACTCTGTAAGATGTGCTAATTTTCGAACAATCCTATTTAAGGTCCATATATTTCCATGAAAGCCTAACTTATTTACTATATGGGCAAAGGTCTCTGCAAAAAGCAAACTAAATCCATCTGATGATCCACCAGTCTGCATCGAATTATCCCATATAAAAAATACAATTAGCCCTAACAGGATATATAGTAGCCAACGTTTCATACTACTCTCCTAAACGCCACAATACATATACTCATATTAATCGCGGTCAAAAATGTCTCTTGTGTAAACTTTATCCTTCACATCTTCTAAACTCTTATCCCAACGGTTAGCTACTATGACATCACTAACACGTTTAAAGTCTTCAAAGTTACGAATCACAGGGGAATTAAAGAAGTCTTCTGCATCAAGAGTCGGTTCATAAACAACTACTGCAATCCCCTTAGCTTTAATTCGTTTCATTACACCTTGAATTGCAGATGCTCTAAAGTTATCAGAGTTCATTTTCATAGTCAAGCGATAGATGCCAACAATTTTTGGGTTCTTTCCTATAATAACATCTGCTATGTGATCCTTGCGAGTTCTATTAGCATCAACAATAGCAGAAATTAAATTTTGTGGAACATCATTATAGTTAGCTAATAATTGCTTAGTATCTTTTGGTAAGCAATAACCGCCATAACCAAAGGATGGATTATTATAGAAATCGCCTATACGAGGATCTAAACAAACACCATTAATAATCTGGCTTGTACTAAGACCACGAACTTCAGCATAAGAATCTAACTCATTAAAGTAAGCAACACGCAATGCTAAATAAGTATTAGCAAATAATTTAATAGCTTCTGCTTCCGTAGAATCCGTATACAATTGAGGCACATTTTCTTTGATGGCACCATCAGCTAATAGTTGCCCAAAGCAACGAGCTCTTTTAGAGTCTTCTCCTACCACAATACGAGAAGGATGTAAATTATCATATAAAGCTTTACCTTCACGTAAGAACTCTGGAGAGAAAATCAAGTTCTCCGTGTCAAATTCTTTACGCATTTGAGCTGTATACCCAACTGGTACTGTTGACTTGATAACCATAACAGCATCTGGATTGATATCTAATACTGTTTTGATAACTTGCTCTACAGAAGATGTGTCAAAGAAATTCTTTTGAGGATCATAATTAGTAGGGGTTGAAATAATAACATAATCAGCACCTGTAAAAGCCTCTACAGGATCCAAGGTAGCTTTAAAGTTTAATTTTTTAGTAGCCAAATACTCTTGCAATTCTGCATCTACAATAGGTGACTCTTTGCGATTTAACATTTCTACCTTTTCAGGAATAATATCGAGGGCTACTACTTCATTATGTTGTGCTAATAAAACACCATTTGAAAGGCCTACATAGCCGGTCCCAGCAATTGCAATCTTCATTTATTTGCCCTCCGTCATATAAAACTCTTTATACCATATAGCAAATTTCCGTAACCCTTCGCGTAAAGATGTATTCGGCTTGAATCCAAAATCTTCTTCTAGAGCACTTGTATCTGCATAAGTGACAGGTACATCACCGGGTTGCATTGCCACTAATTCTTTATGGTTTTCAAAATTGTAATCTTCTGGTAATACACCAGCAGAAACCAATTCCTCTGAAAGAATACGTACAAAATCAAGGAGATTTTCAGGATGACTATTACCAATATTATAAATAGCATATGGTGGTACTGGTAACCCATCAGCACCATTACGACGCTCTGGGGCTGCACACATAACCTTAGATACGCCTTCTACAATATCATCGATATAGGTAAAGTCACGTTTACAATTACCATAGTTAAAGATTTTTATGGTCCCGCCACTACGCAATGTATTAGTAAAACCAAAGTATGCCATATCAGGACGCCCTGCAGGACCATATACAGTGAAGAAACGAAGTCCTGTACTAGGAATGTTATATAACTTGGCATAAGAATAAGCCAATAGTTCATTTGATTTTTTTGTAGCCGCATAAAGAGATACCGGATTATCTACTTTATGATCTGTAGAGTATGGAATTTGTTTATTCGCTCCATATACAGAAGACGATGATGCATAAACTAAATGCTCTACTCCACTTTCACCGTTATCATAGGAATGACGACAAGCCTCTAATATATTGTAAAAGCCAATAATATTAGACTCAATATAAGCATCAGGATTCGTAATAGAATAACGCACACCCGCCTGTGCTGCTAAATTAACAACAACACGAGGTTTATACGTAGAGAAAATTTCTTCAATAAAGGTTTTATCTGCAATATTCCCTTTTTTAAATATCCACGTATTTTTATTATCTTTGCTCATCTCATCAATTTGTTGCAATCGATAATCTTTTAAAGCCACGTCATAGTAATCATTAACAGAATCTATGCCGATAATTTGAGTTCCTTCTGCTTCAGATAACAGGGACATAACAAGATTAGCCCCTACAAATCCAGCGGCTCCCGTTACTAGGATCACCGTGTTGTTTAAGTCTACATTTTTTGAAAGCATATGTACTCCTTTCATAGTTCTGTTAATTATGAGCGTCTTACTTTACTTAATACTTTATCAATGCCAGAAGTAATAATGGCACGCTCAGATGGAACAATACATAATATAGCCACATATAGCACCACGCATAAGATCATACAAACTATAGTCCACCATACCGCATCATATACATGTAAAGCACTATACGCAACAGCGCCAACAATAGATGCAGTAATTAGATATACACCTATATTAGTAATCACTCGAAGGGCACTCATATGTATAAATAATGCTAAGAAAATCATGGCAACCATTAACATTTCCATGCGTACTATTGAACGAGCATAGACAAATGTACTAAAGTCATACTGAATACAAATATATATTACCGGTATTAATACAACTAAATGTAATATTTGAGTCCAGAATGATAAATTAGGAACTCCCTTTGCACGGAATACTTCAGAAATCAAATTCGCTGTTACTGTCATAATAGCGGAACTCAAGGCCCAAGATCCCAATACAATACCTGCTAACTTCCATTGTGGTCCCAATAAGAGATCAACAACAAAGTCTTGGAATACAAACAAGCCTATCCCTATAGGTACTAAAAAAAGAGCCATATAGCGTTGGAAGGTAAAGAATGTATTTGAGAATGCCTGTTCATCCTGTTGAACTCGACTTAAAGCGGCAAATAATACAGGCGCTAAAGATGAAGTAGCCATGGCCATAACAGTTGTAACAATAGCCATAGGCATTTTGTATATCCCTAAATAATAGGCATCTAAAAAGCGACTAATAATGAAGGTATCCACCCATGCGGTAAGCCAAATAGAAAATGCTTCAGCCAATGACCATGCACTATAACTAAACATATTCATAAAGACTCGAGAACTAAAGAAGAGATGGATTTGATTTTTCCTACTCTTCAATAAAGCCAAAGCCGTAAATAACTGAGCCCCTAACATACCAGCGATTAAAGACCAATAGTCATATCCCATGAGCGCCATAGGTATGGATATCAATATAGGAGTCAGAATTGTGATGAGCCGAATGTTAAGAAGAAACTTAAAATTAAAGTCCCGTCTATACAAGGCCATTTGTACACTACTGAAAGCAGAGAGCGGAATCATGGCCCCCATTATGGCCAACGGTATGCCTAATCCATCATTTCCAACTAATACAGCCAGTTCATCACGACCGACTATAATAGCTCCCCATAAGAGTAGAGAAAGAACTAAGTTAGCAATAAAAGCTACATCTGTAGCCTCCTGTTTCTCTTTATCACTTTGAAACTCATGCTGTACAAGAAACTTTTGGAATCCCGCATCAGCTAGCATTTCTGCAAAGGATATAACCATCATAATTGTTGCCAATATCCCAAATGCCGTAGGTGCTAGCATATGGGCCAATATTATATTTGTTAGTGGTGTAATAAGCTTTGCTAAAACCTCTGTTATGACAGACCATTTAGCAGCAGCTACTATTTTTGTATCCATTATTTTTTATTGATATTCTTAATGCCCCGCAAGAATAATTCATGGTGAGCTTCACATTCCAAGTAATTTTGAATTGCTAAATAACTTGTTTTTCCTAAAATAAGTTGCATTAATTTTCGTCCAAATAATCCATTTATTGCGCGGATAATAAAAGATCTACCTAAAAATTCACGCAAATATCGCTTTACATGAGTATCAGCAAACTTCTTATATGCTTGAACAACAAAATGAGCATCTCTAATGTTTTCACTTCGCTTTTTATATTCCGTCAATGTTTCAAGGCCTTCTGATTCAGTAGCCAAACGAGTGCCCCTTTCGGTACCACGAATTGGCACTTCAGATACAATAAAGGTATCCTTTGTAGCCTCCACACTGATTAATAAGGAATCTTTTACAAACTCCTTATGATGTATATAGGATTCGGAGTTAAAGATAAAGTTACCTTGGCCATAAATAATAGTCCCCTTACCATAGTCCTCACGAGAACCTATACAATGACTATGTTGACAAATGACAAGGTCGGCCCCTTTATCAACAAATTTTCTGCAATATCTTTGTAACATTGGCGATGGATAGCGATAAAACTCCTTCCCACCATGATATAGGACGATAACATAATCACAAGTTTTCTTTAAAGCTTCTACATCATCGAAGCTCTCTAATACATCAAATGGATTAGCCCCCATTGTATGACAAGAAGCAACGGTAAACTCATGTTCTGCACATAGGTAAAATCCTATACGTATACCTTCTTTTTCAAAGATAAAAGGCTTTTTAGCTGCTTTTACATTAGCACCAGCACCTGCATTTTTAATATCATGCTTTTTTAATAACTCCAGTGTAGTAGTTAATCCTTCTACACCATAATCTAAGGAGTGATTATTAGCCAATGTTAAAAATATAGGCTCTAAAGCCTTATAACCATAGATTGTTTTTGTAGGAGACTTTAAATTATTACCAAATTTATTAATCGGAGTAGATGCATCTGTTAAAGGCACCTCTAAATTAAATACATTTAAATCAGATTCCTTTAGAAGTCCCAGTAACTCCTTACCAACCAAAGCCTCTCCATTACCAGATTCAAATAATTCTCTATTTATATCCGTTGGGACAAAATCAGCCCCGATGTACAATTTCAAGGTGTAACCACTCTCCCAATTCATAATCTTTTGTCATAGGACGAAACTTTTCTAATCCTGCACCCGGGAAGAATGTTAACTCTCCAATATAAAGTCGTCCCTTTATTTCATAAAAATCAACACGTAAAAACGGACAGTCTTTACTAAGTTCAGTAGCCAATCTTAGCATTTCTTCATATGTTTCAGGCCTTGTAAACTCAGTTGATACCGGCGGATAATGGCCAAAATGAATGCCCATAGGATTCCAATCGATATCGTAAAAATTCATACGCGTTCCTGTTTTAGAAAAGCGGTTAGAACATACTACAGTCAATTTTGGTTTGCCATGAAAACAATACATTTTATAATCTAAGATTTCATTGCTACCTAGCTCAGATAAATATTCCTCTGCTATAATCCGATGAGGAACATCTTTATAAGGCCACTCTCTGGATATACGCGAATAATCCCGTTGTAAGGATGCACTTAATTTAGCTTTAGCGGCCTCTCGATCAAGGGATGACTTATCTTTACAAATAACGATGCCCCCACTATCATGTGTACATTTCAAAACAAATTGATTAGGTAATGCATCAAAGTCAATATCCTCTACAGAATCCCAAACAGCAAGTGTGCGAATTATATATTGTTCACCCACACGTTGAGCAATAAAATTCTTAGCTTCATATTTATCAACCATTACAGTTTGTATAGGTTCTCTGTAATTAACCTTTAGCCATTGTAACTTTTCGCTAAAAGTTTTGGGATTTTCTAAATCTAGAGGATAGCCCATGTATTTTGGGAATACTTTCTTTAAAAACTCTTCATCAGATAAAGAATCATAATAACCTAATTTGATTAATACTCTTGTGCGATAGTAAGGTTTTGTTAAAAAGGACATGCCAACTTTACATAACTTGCTGAGCTTCATTTTTACGTCCCTTCCGAAGCAATTGCACCTCTAAATAAAACATCATCATATAAAAATATGTACTCTTACTTTCATAAGACACCATCCCCATATCCATGACGATTTGAGAAAGGAATAAAATGAGCACCATTACATATTCATTGCTATGAAAATTTCGATAACGAATTAAGTTATAAGCTATATACACATACATTGAGTAATACGCCAACAAGCCGATTATCCCTGTACCCGCTAATAGTTCAATATAATTATTATGTAAATAATAATTCTCTTTACCATATAAAAAATAGGTAAGTACAGATGGATTATTAACCCCCACCCCAGTGATGGGCGATTGATAAAATAAATCCCACCCTATATCAACCAAGGCTAAACGAATAATAGTAGATGAATCACCACCAGTACCGGAGAAAGCATCCACCATACTCGACATACGATCCAGAACCTCTGAAAACATAGGTAATTGTAGAACTGCAATACCAATGATAGTAAGAGCTAACAATGACCCAATAATCTTAGCAATAGAATTTACAACATTGGCACTACGTAAACTTTTAAATACAAATAGTAATACTGTACCAACAACAACAAATACTAAAGCTTTACGACTACCAGTAGCTGCTAGAATCCCCAATGTAGGTAAGGCTATAATATTCCACCAACGAGGTCGATCGTATAACATGTAATACAATGTCATAACGATAGCATTGGCACCTAATAAACCTACAGTATTCGCATTTAATGCATCATTTGCAATTCGTGCGGAAGATGACAAAACCGTAATAAAGTAATCTAAGCCATAGAAATATACCGTGTAAAAACAAACTATATAACCGGTCCACATACCAATTTTTAGTAATGTGTCCACCGATGTTTTATCTTGATAACACATGTATAAAATGATAAGCATAAAGAATATCTTGACGATATCAAAACTTCGACTGAGTGCTACAGATGGCTCAATAGCATTAATAGTACTCAGATAACAGGCTCCAATAAAGAGCAGCATATAACCATGCATCCAGGTAAGCCTAAATTTTATAACTCCCTGCTCTCGTATGAGATAAAAAATAATAAGTCCAAATAGGCATACAAATAATACATAGGCACCATAATTCGCATCGCCAAGGGCAAAGGAAATGGTCAACGACAACACTAAAAATATTAGAGTTATGA
>DXZL01000033.1 GCA_019419725.1 Veillonella sp.
TTTATGGACCAATACAAATCATAATTGCTTCACCAAATAAGAAGTACTACTAAGATTATCATTATTAATAATTTAATCATTCTCAATTAAATATTAAATTTTTATTTGAATATGAATACTTTAATGTTTTTTATTCTCATAAACATACATGAATTTCGTTATTTTTCAATATATTATCATTTAAATATACCAACATACACATTCTTTATGGCAACTTAATTTCCCATCTAATAATAGTCACTATAAATAACAATTCATTTTATTTGCCCCTACTATATGCATAAGGTATAATTAATATAATATGTATTATAGAAAGGACGATCCATGAAATCTTTTAAATCTCTAGGTGTTTGCGATGAGCTCATCCAAGCCCTTCAAAAACAAGGTATCAAGGAGCCCACTCCAATTCAAGAACAAGCCATTCCTGTAGTTTTCAAAGGGAATGATGTCATAGCAAAAGCTCAAACAGGCACAGGCAAAACATTAGCCTTCTTATTACCTATTCTTCAACGGGTTCACACAGATGTGCATCAAGAACAAGTACTTATCATTGCACCTACGCGAGAACTAGTAAAACAAATTTCTGACGAAGCAAAAGAAATAGGTACCATTTTAAATGTGGATATCCTCCCTCTTATCGGTGGCAAAACGATTGAAGCACAGTTACAACAATTAGGACGTCGCCCTCAAGTTATCTTAGGTACGCCTGGTCGTCTATTAGATCATGCTAAGCGTGGTTCACTTCACCTAGATTGTATTCGTCGTGTCGTACTCGATGAAGCTGACCAAATGCTCCACATGGGGTTCTTACCGGATATCGAAAATCTCATCAGCCAAACAGATGCTAATAGACAACTTTTACTATTCTCTGCAACAATCCCAGATAAGATTAGAAACCTTGCAAAAGCTTATATGTCAAAACCAGCCTCTGTAACAGCAGAAGGTAAGCATGTTACATTAGAATCTATTGATCAACGTGTATACATGATGAATCCAGAAGAAAAAACAGAACGCCTCATCAAAATGATTGATGAAGACAATCCATTCTTGGCCATTGTTTTCTGTAATAAACGTGAAGGTGCAGTCCGCTTATCCTATGAGTTAACTGCTGCAGGCCTAAATATTGCTGAAATGCATGGCGATTTAACACAAGGTCGCCGCACTCAAATATTACGCGATTTTGCAAAAGCTAAGACACAAATCTTAGTAGCAACAGATATTGCAGCTCGCGGTATCGATATTGAAGGCATTACACATGTTTATAACTACGACGTACCACGCGACGTAGATTACTATATCCATCGTATTGGCCGTACTGGTCGTGCGGGCAATTCCGGTGTAGCTGTTACATTTGCCACACCACAGGATGAATCTTGGCTACGTCGTATTGAGCGCGCCATCCAAGCAACGCTTACTAAATACACTAAAGATGGACAAATTAAGACTAAAGGTAATGCAAGTACTGCGCCAAAACGTGCAAAATCTTCTGGCAAACCTAAGATTACAAGTTCCTATCAATCTACAAAGGCTAAAGCTCATAAAGCTCGTGGCCACAAAGGTGCTAATACACGCCAACGCCGCACTTCTACTTCCCAAACTGGACGTCGTGGTAAACGCAGATAAACTAAAGACGCGTACAGATTAATCTGTACGCGTCTTTTTTATTTGTTCGCATAAATACTTGGCGTGCCATTTACATCAGAACATTGTGTCTTACATTGAGATCGATTACTGCAAACCCAGTTAATGCGGCCTCTCGCCTCTTGTTTAACAAAATAACCTTCTTTACATCGCGGACATTTATATTTCTTTTCTTCTTCAGATAGAGTGATATTACTTTCACCAGTTGAAGTCTCTCCATCGATTGGTTGTGTATGTTTACAACTTGGATAATTGGTACAACCTAAAAAAGCACCATATTTACCATTACGCTGTTGCATACGTCCCTTATTACATTTCGGACATATAGGCAAAGTAGATAAGTCTACATTTTCATTATCCATAGGTCGTTTGCGATTTTGATTCGTTATCGTGCGAACTACATTTGGCATCATTTGACCAGAGTTTACCTGTTTATCAAAGCCAAGCTTATCAATCAATAACTGTAAAAACTTAACTTGATCAGACAAGAAGGAATCCAACGTATCCTCCCCTTCACTCATGAGGGCCAAACGTTCTTCCCAAACTGCCGTTTCATCAGGATATAGCAATTCATCAGGCAATGCATCTACTAAAAGATAGCCTGTTTCCGTCGGCGATAGAACTTGCTTCTTCCCCGAAGTTTTCATAAAACCACGACTGATGAGTTCGTCAATAATATTAGCACGAGTCGCCTCTGTGCCTATACCAGATACAGCCTTTAACTGTTTTTTCAAATCTTCGTTTTTTACAAATTTATGAATTTCCTTCATCGCTTGCAACAATGTAGATGGTGTAAAACGAGATGGTGGTTTTGTTTGTTTCGCCTCTACAGAGGAATCTGTATAAAGAACGGAATCATTTTTCTTAACAGCCGGCAAATGATCCGTTTCTTCAATATCCTCTTTTTTAGAGTTAGATTCTGCGCCACGTTCATCAGTTAAATCAGGTTCATCATTATCTGTCATCGATTTGGACTTTTGTCGTTTATAAAGCAACTTCCATCCTTCGTCTATAACTACACGACCATTAGCAACAAACTCTTCCTTACATTGTTCCACTACAATTTTAGTTTGTTCATACACGTGCTCACCATAGAATTGAGCAATATAAGCCTGACTAATGAGGAAGTAAATATTGCGCTCCTCACGAGACAAACCATTTATATTACACGCTACCGTAGTAGGAATAATTGCGTGATGGGCGGTAATTTTCTTTTCATTCCATGCGCGGCTCTTAATAGAACGATCGGCATCTGTAGCCCATTGTGCTAACCTTTCATCTCCAGCATTCTGCAAATTATTGAGGATAGCATTGCGATCACCATACTGATTTGGTGGTAAATATTCACAATCAGAACGAGGATACGTAGTCAACTTTTTCTCATATAATTTCTGTGCTGTATCAAGTACAGTTTGCGGATCATAGGAGAATGCTTTACCCGCCAATACCTGTAAAGATGACAAGGATAATGGTAAGCGTTGTACATCTTTCTTTTTAGATTTTGTAACCGCCTTAATGATACCATCTGTACCAGCTTGCAAGCTCTCAACCAATTCATCTGCAATAGCCTTATTTATGAGACGACCATCTGGATCAAGCCCCTTTTGTTCATCTGTAGGTTGCCACGTAGCCCAAAACACACCATTTGGATGGTTATATAAAACCTTTAGTGTAAAATAATCGACCGGTTTAAATGCGGCTAATTCACGTTCTCTACGAACTACTAATGCTAACGTTGGAGTCTTAACACGACCTATAGGTAATGTTACCTTATTACCTTTATATCGTTCAGATAAGGTATATGCGCGAGATAGGTTCATTCCAATAAGCCAGTCTGCACGCGCTCTGGCCAATGCAGATTGATATAAATTGTGAAAGTCTTTATTATCTCGCAAATCACTAAGAGCTGCACGAACAGATTTTTCGTCCAATGCATTTAATAAAATACGCTGTACAGGTTTTGTATTTCCTACATAATATAAAACCTCATCAACTAATAATTGTCCTTCCCTATCCGGGTCACCGGCGTTAACGATAGTGTCAGCTTTACCGATAAGGTCTTTCACTGTTTCAAACTGTTGACGACTACTATCCGTAACCAATAATTTCCATTCATCAGGCACAATAGGCAAATCTTGAGGGCGCCAGCGAACATATTTATCATCGTAATCACCAGGTTCTGCTTGATGTAATACGTGACCTACAACCCATGTCACCACATCATCACCTTGGATAAAGTAGCCATTCCGTTTTTGGATATTCTTATTTTCCGGCAAGCATTTACTAATTTCGCGAGCCATGGATGGCTTTTCCGCAATAAATAACCGCATGGTCCCCTCCTTAACATAAAATAACGGCTATTCCCCTAAGCCGCTCTTTGAAATCTCATTATACTACAATTTAGTGGTCATAACTACCAAAATCATGTATAATTTTAAAGATATGAATGATGTAAAAGTTATATAATAAGACAATGCTTTTACAAACGAAACAATAGAGGTGAACTATGACATTTTTAGAAGAAGTGCAACGTCGTCGTACGTTTGCTATCATATCTCACCCGGATGCGGGTAAAACTACATTAACAGAAAAATTACTTTTATATGGTGGTGCTATCCACTTAGCGGGATCCGTTAAATCTCGTAAAACGGCAAAACACGCCGTATCTGACTGGATGGAAATCGAAAAGCAACGTGGTATCTCCGTAACAAGTTCTGTGTTGCAATTTGACTATGATGGTTGTCGCGTCAATATCCTAGACACCCCTGGTCACCAGGACTTTTCTGAAGATACATATCGTACCTTAATGGCTGCAGATAGTGCTGTCATGTTGATTGACGTAGCAAAAGGCGTAGAAGCACAAACAAAAAAACTATTTGCTGTATCTAAAGAACGCGGTATTCCTATCTTTACATTTGTAAATAAAATTGACCATTTCGGTCGTAGCCCATTTGATTTAATGGAAGAAATCGAAAATGTTCTTGGCATTCGTACATGCCCTATGAACTGGCCAATTGGTATAAACGGCGAATACAAAGGCGTATACGATAGAGAACATGAAACTATTGAGCTTTTCGCAAAAGATGAAACACATGGTCAAGAAAAGTTAGCTTCTGAAAAAGGAGCTTTGACTGACCCTCGTATGAAAGAATTATTAGGTGATGATGTATACCAAGCATTACTTGATGATATTGAATTATTAGATGTTGCAGGCGATCCATTCGATTTTGACAAGGTTCGTGCTGGTGAATTAACTCCTATGTTCTTCGGCTCTGCCATGACTAACTTTGGGGTAAAACCATTCTTAGAGAAATTCTTAGAACTTGCTCCATCTCCTGCTCCACGCCAAGCTGTGGAAGAAATGGTCCAACCTACAAGCGAAGACTTCTCTGCCTTAGTATTTAAAATCCAAGCGAATATGGACCCTAACCACCATGACCGTATCGTATTTATGCGTATCTGTTCTGGTAAGTTCGAAAAGGGCATGTCCGTATTGCATCGCCAATCTAATAAAACGATTCGTCTATCTCAGCCTCAACAGTTTTTGGCTACAGAACGTACCATCGTAGAGGATGCATATCCAGGAGATATTATCGGTGTCTTTGACGCTGGTACAATGGGTGTAGGTGATACACTGTGTGCTCAAAAACACAAGGTAACCTTTGGTGACTTCCCTGTATTCCCACCAGAGTTCTTTGCTCGCGTATCGCCAAAAGATACTATGAAGCGTAAGCAGTTCCAAAAAGGGATGACACAATTAGCCCAAGAAGGCGCTGTTCAAATCTTTGAACAACCAGGTGCTCTTGATTCCTTCGTAGTCGGCGCTGTAGGTATGCTTCAATTCGAGGTTCTGGAATACCGTTTAAAAAATGAATATGGTGTTGATTTATTAAATAATACATTACCATACAGTGTTGCTCGTTGGATTGATGGTGAAGTAGATATCGCTTCTTTAAAAGGTGTAGATAATGCGATGATTGTTAAGGATAATCGAGATCGCACCGTAGTCCTCATTTCCAATGAGTGGCAAATGGGTTGGGTTCAGGAACGTAATCCTGATGTTACATTCTTAACCACTCCAAAACTTCATCACGAACTATAGAAACGCTTTCCTGTTATTAACTGGAATATATTTCTCAATATATAAAAATTAGAAATATATTCCAGTTTATTTTTTTATAATAGGCAGGAATATCACAGAATTTAGTCGAATACATATAGTATGATTATGTAAAGAAGTGATTTATACTATTACTTTCTCGTATTTTTGTATATAATATAAATGTATTATAAAAAATATATATCCAATATAGATATATAATAACTAAATGGTTTTAATGTTGTTGTGAGTGTTGAAACGAAAACATATAAGATTTTTATACGGTGTATATTCTATAGTATTTTTCGACCATTCATGATACCATAAAATATAGGTTTATTTTTATTTAAAGGAGTGATTTTATGCCACTTATTGACTTAGCTTTAGTCAACAATGTATGGACTTTAAAACTGTCCATGATCCAAACCGTAGGTCTCGCTGTTATTACCTTATTTATAGGTACTTGGATTAACAAACATTCCAAGTTCTTACAACGTATGTGTATGCCTGCACCAGCTGTAGGGGCTTTGCCATTTGCATTTTTAACTGCTATTCTTTCTTACTACAAGATTTTGAACATTACCTTCGAAGGTTCCCTACAAACATTCTTAATGCTTGCCTTCTTTACTACTATCGGTTTGATGGCATCTTTAAAAGTCCTCAAAAAGGGCGGTATCTTCATTATCTTCTTCTTCCTAGCTTGTGCAGTATGGATTGTTGTACAAAATACAGCAGGTATTATGATTGCTAAAGCTTTAGGTATTGAACCAATTATCGGTATTATGGCTGGTTCTGTATCCATGATTGGCGGTCTAGGTACTGCTGGTGCCTTTGGTCCATATTATGAACAATTGCTTGGCATTCCTGGTACAGCATCCGCTGCAGTTGCAGCAGCAACATTCGGTATGGTTGCTGGTACAATTCTCGGTGCTCCTGTAGGCGAACGCATTATTAAAATGCACAAAGTTAAAACACCATACGAAAATCCTGAGTTAATGGAAGATGAAGGCATCGACATGATCGAAGATCGCGTTGAAAACGGTGGCAAACAATTCGATGCTCAAGACCTGTTAACTATTTGTATGTGGATTGGTCTCGCTTTAGGTATCGGTACTATCGTAAGTGCTGGTTTATCCATCCTTACTCCATTACCTGCATACATCGGCGCCATGATTTGTGCTGCTGTAATTCGTAACTTTGGTGATTTTACAAAAGCTTACAAAATCAACGATGCAGCTCTCGATGCAGTATCCAATGTAGCATTATCCTTATTCGTAACAATGGCTATCAATAGCTTGAAACTAGTTCAATTGATTGATCTTGCATTACCTCTTATTACAATCTTAGTTGCACAAATGGCACTTATCTGTGTATTTGCATACCTTATCTACTTCATCTTTGGTCGCAACTACGACTCCGTTATGCTCGGCGCGGGTGCCATCGGCTTCGGTTTAGGTGCTACACCAAATGCTTTGGTTAACATGTTATCCTTGGCTGGCAAACACGGTCCATCCCCTCGTGCATGGCTCGTAGTTTCCTTAGTAGGTGCATTCTTAATCGACTTTGCGAATGCTTTCCTCATTACAACAATGGCTGGCATTCTTTACTAAACAAAAAGGACCCATTCGGGTCCTTTTTTATGCAAAAAACTTATTAGCATAATAAGAGCTTATTAACATAAAAGAGCTTATTAGAATGATATTATCAATCTAATAAGCTCTTTTTACATTATACTATTTAATTAAAGAAGCCCATGAATTAGCTACATCAGCAAATTCTTGAAGGGTAAATGTTTCCCCTCTTCGTTGACCATCGATATTCGCTTTTACTAACAGCTCTTCGATTCGATCTTTTGATAATCCCGTTGTCTTCATCGTATTGGCAAAGGTTTTACGTCGTTGCGCAAAACCAGCTTTCACAACTCGGAAGAATAGTTTCTCATCAATCACATCAACAGGTGGTTTATCTCGTAATACGCAGCGAATGACAGAACTCGTTACCGCTGGAGCTGGCAAGAAAGATTTAGGTGGTACATCAAGCACAATATCCGGTTCAGTATAATATTGTACCGCTACAGATAATGCACCATAATCCTTTGTACCTGGCTTAGCTACCATTCGCAAGGCAACTTCCTTTTGTACCATTACAACGAGGCGCTCAATTGGTAATTTACTTTCTAATAGAGACATAATAATAGGTGTTGTAATATAGTACGGTAAATTAGCAACCACCTTAAATGGTTTATGATTCATGATGGATGGTACATCAAGTTTCAACACATCGCCATGAATAATACGTACATTATCATAGGATGCCAAAGTAGTGTCTAGGACCTCTAATAAACGTCGGTCTAGTTCAATGGCCGTTACATCTGCCCCACTTTGTGCTAACCCCTGTGTCAATGTACCGATGCCAGGACCTACCTCTAGTACAGGTTCACCTGGTGTCAATTCTGCAGCATGTACTATTTCATCAACAATGCCGCGTTTAATAAGAAAGTTCTGCCCTAATTTCTTGCTCATTTTAATATCGAAGCGTTTACATATATAATGCACTACCTCAGGGCTTGCAATTACTGATTCTAACATCTTAACTCCTATTTTAACTATTCACAGCAGCTTCAAAAGCATCTCGAGTTATACCATAATGATTTAAGCGGTATAAGAACTGCTTGCCATTGCCATAACCAATACCTAACTTAGCACCAATAATCGCACGGCGAGAAGCACTATCTGGCATACCTGAAAGTCCATGACGAACTAGATCCACCATAGAAAATTCTTTGGATGATTCCAAAGATTCTACATGTAAAGTAGATAGTGCCTTTCTAATGGATTCAGGCGATGCTTGTTCTATGCCAATATCATCATTCGCAAAAGCTTCATCACGAGGAACAAAAGCATGCTGAGCATTAGGGAATTTTTTTGTTAATACACGGCGAATTCTTTCCCCTGCTGTATCAGGATCTGTTAATATGATAATACCTCTTTTTTCATAGGCTACGCGAATCATATCAATAACACCTTTACGGAGTGTGAAACCCTCTGTCGCAATGCAATCCGCTTCCACAGCTTGTGCAATACGTTGTATATCAGATTTTCCTTCTACCACGATGACTTGTTTGAGCATAGGTCCTCCTTTATTCTATTAGTACATTGTAACACATATATAACATTGCTTAAATACTTATAATCGAGTAGTATAGGTAGTGTAATATATAAAAGGAGGCCATTATGACCTTACAACAACTAAAGTATGTCACAACAATTGCAAATATAGGCAGTATTAGTGAAGCTGCCAAGAGATTATTTGTATCTCAACCTAGCCTTACAAAGGCCATTAAAGAATTGGAAAAGGAAATGGGTATTACCATTTTTGATCGCACCAATAAAGGTATTACTGTTTCTAAAGAGGGAGAGCGCTTCCTTGGCTATGCGCGCCAAGTATTAGAGCAAGCTGCACTTTTAGAGGAGCAATATAAAAGCCAAAGCGGTGGTAAAAAACAATTCTCTGTTTCTACACAACATTACTCCTTTGCAGTTAACGCCTTTGTAGAGCTTTTAAAAGGCGCAGGTATCGATCAATATGATGTATCCTTACGAGAAACTCAAACCTATGAGATTATTGATGACGTAGCTCATATGAAGAGTGAGATTGGTTTACTCTTCTATAATGATTTTAATAGACCTGTACTAGAGAAATTAATTCACACTAATGAATTAACATTTACAGAGTTATTTACTGCACACCCACATATCTTCATAGGCAAAAACCACCCATTAGCGAATAAAAAGGTTGTATCTATGGACGAATTAGAGGAATATCCATATATCTCCTTTGAACAAGGCGATCACAACTCCTTCTATTTCTCTGAAGAAATTTTTAGTACCGTTGTACGACCAAAACATATTCGTGTACGCGACAGAGCATCCCTCTTTAGTTTATTGCTTGGTCTAGATGGATATACCGTATCTAGTGGTGTTATCGATGAAGAAGTAAACGGAGAGAATATTATCTCTGTTCCTCTTGCTGAAGAAGGTTTAATGCATATCGGTTACATTACCAATAACAAAATGCATCGCAGTCGTTTAGGACAAGAGTATATTCAAGCCTTAGAACAGTATGTAGGCAACTACGGTAGACATATTAAACTACCTGAAACAAAAGAATAATATTGTAGGATTCTTGATTATATTTCAACTGCTCTACATAATAGTGTAACTTTAAATAAAAGCACTCTCGATTTTGAACTGTACCTCGGAAAATTGTGTCCAATTTTTTGGGTGCAGTTCATTTAGAGAGTGCTTTTTAATATATGTAGGAAATCTAACTGCTAACAACTAAACCAAAGAAAAGCATAAGATAGAATAAGATATGCCACAACTGAGTTGATACTATATTACTTTTACATCTCGATATAACTGAAGCGCAAAAATAACTCTCTGATATAACTTAAAGCTATATACAACATTAATATATTGATATTTTTATATATGCTCATCCTTAGTTATAATAAACCTATCGAATCTATCGGTTTTACCGTTTATATAAGGAGGATTATATATGTCCAAACAATTAGCACCATTTCATTTTGATATCGTAGGTTCTTTCCTACGCCCAGCAGAATTAAAAGAAGCTCGTGAAGCTTTTACAAAAGGAAATATTACAAGAGAAGAGCTAACAGCTGTTGAAGATCGTCTTATTACAGACCTCATTCAAAAACAAAAAGCTGCAGGTCTTCCTGTTATTACTGATGGTGAATTCCGCCGTGCATACTGGCACTTAGATTTCATGTGGGGATTCAATGGAGTAAAAGAAATTGAACTTGAACACGGTTACAAATTCGTTGGTCAAGAAACAGCGCCAGGCTCCCTCGCCCTTACTGGTAAAATTACAGGTACTAACCATCCATTTGTAGAACATTTCAAATTTGTAAAACAATTTGAAGATGAACATACTACAGCTCGTCAAACAATTCCTGCTCCATCCCAATTCTTAGCCGAATTATTCCGCGAGGATAACGGTATTACAACACGCTCCTTCTACCCTGATTTTGAAGAATTAATTCAAGACATTGCTGCTGCATACCGTCAAGTAATTAAAGACCTCTATGAAGCAGGTTGCCGCAACATCCAATTTGATGATTGCACTTGGGGTATGTGCTGTGACCACGCTTACTGGACTGGTCGCCAAAAAGATAAAAGTGTTACTATTGAAGGCGAAACAGCTAAGTACCTACGCTTAAACAACTTAGCGCTTGAAGGTCGCCCTCATGATTTGGCGTTCACAACGCATGTATGCCGTGGTAATTATAACTCTACTTGGGCTGCTAGTGGTGGTTATGAACCAGTTGCACCAATTCTATTCGCTAAAGAAAATGTAGATGCATACTATCTAGAATTTGATGATGACCGCTCTGGTGGCTTTGAACCATTGCGTGAAGTGTCTCCTAATAAAAAGGTCGTATTAGGTCTTATTACATCTAAACGTCCAGAATTAGAGGATAAAGAGGTTATCAAAGAACGTATTAAAGAAGCTACAAAATATATTCCACTCGATAGACTTTGCCTATCCCCTCAATGTGGCTTTGCATCTTGTGAAATCGGCAACCAATTGACCGAAGAGCAACAATGGGCTAAACTTGCATTAGTTAAAGAAATAGCTCATGAAGTTTGGGGTGATTAAATGAACGAACACACAATATATTTAGGGGGCGGTTGTTTCTGGGGCCTTCAAGGGTATATCAGAAAAATCTCTGGTGTCATTTCCACTGAAGTAGGCTATGCCAATGGTCCTACGGAAAATCCAAGTTATGAAGATGTCTGTCATGATAGCGGTCACGTGGAAGCACTAAAGGTTACATACGATGCAGATATACTTTCCTTAGATCACTTAATTCAATACTTCTTACGCGCTATCGATCCATTCAGCATTAATAAACAAGGTGGCGACGTAGGCATTCAATACCGAACTGGTATTTACTATATAGATAAAGCCGATAAGGCTATTATTGAAAGTACTTTAGCTCGTGCGCAATCCTTCGAAGGAAAGCCCTTTGCTATTGAAGTATTACCTCTATCTAATTACTATTCTGCAGAGGAATATCACCAAGATTACTTAGATAAAAACCCTACTGGTTATTGTCATATTCCACTAGGCCTATCTGATGAACCACTTGTAGATGATAACGCCTATAATAAACCTTCTAAGGAAGAGCTCAAGGCTTTGTCTCCACAGGAGTTCGAAGTTACACAGAACTCTGCTACCGATGCGCCGTTCAGCCATGATCTAACTGATGAATTCAAACCAGGACTGTACGTAGATATCACTACAGGAGAACCCCTCTTCGTGTCCGCCCATAAATTTGAATCTCACTGTGGTTGGCCTAGCTTCATAAAGCCAATCGCAAAGGATGTTATTAAATACTATCAAGATGACTCTCATGGCATGAATCGGATTGAAGTTCGCAGCCGCATTGGTAATGCCCATTTAGGCCATGTATTTGAAGATGGCCCTAATGGTTCATTGCGCTACTGTATCAATGGATCATCTTTACGATTTATCCCTAAAGATGAATTAAAAGGTACAAAGTACGAATATCTAATTCCATATATCGAAGACTAAAAAAGGACGCTTTAATCATAAGGCGTCCTTTTACTATATCTATTGTGATTACTTACTGAGCTAAGTAAGTACAACAAAAAAGAGGATATATCTTATAGATATATCCTCTAAATCATCATATTAGTCCAATACGTACACTGTAACGTCTTGGCGACCAAAGTCCATAGCCTCACCATAAGAGTCCATTACAAGGTCAATTTTGTTACCCACAATGGCACCGCCTGTATCGGCAGCAATAGCTTCACCATAACCAGGGATAAATAAACGTGTACCCAATGGAATAACATCTGGGTCAACCGCTGCAATACCGCGTACTGCAGGTACACCCGTTGCCGTAATACCAGCACCATCACCATCGCCAGCAAGGTAAGCAGAAGCTTCCATTACGATAGCACGAGATGAGCGACCAGCAATATTACGAGATGTAGTCACTTCACGAGTACCTTCTTTAATAATAGTAGGTACCATTTCGCGTTGTGTTACTTTAGATACGTCATTAGTCTTAATAACTGTACCATTACTATATAATGTTTCACGTTGCACTCGTTCTAAACCAGGTTGACCAACTTGAACAACCTCTTCTTCACCTTGTGCCATTGTATCATCTTTTTGTCGAATTACTTGAATAGCAATTTCTTGATCTACAGTAGACAAGGATCGACTAGTTACTTGTGCAATTGTAATATGTGTACCACTTAATACAGAACCATTTGCATCGCCTACTACAGCGTAGTTAGGCATTTTGAAACCAAGTTCATTAGCAACGCCTTGTGCAGTTGTTTCTGTTGTGAAAATAGCTCTAGTCTTACCATTAACAGTTACATAAACTGGAATAGCACGTACAACAGTTAATGTTGTACCATTTTGAACAGATGTTGAGCTGGAAATAACTTTATCATTTGGATTTAATTTAACCCCAGCGTCGCGTACGATACCTTCGTTAGAATTTAAATGTGTTCTAACAGTGTGTGCTGCACCATCTACCATAACGGTAACGGTTTTATCATTAT
>DXZL01000034.1 GCA_019419725.1 Veillonella sp.
TAGGAGTTAGAATGAAGTCTTATTATATTTACACCTATGGTTGTCAAATGAATACTGCTGATTCTGAGCGCTTATCGCATCAGTTAGAATCTGTAGGCTATACACCTACAGAGGACGTAGAAACTGCAGATTTAATTTTGTTAAATACTTGTGCAGTGCGTGAGAATGCAGAAACTAAAGTCTATGGCCGCATAGGTGAGCTAATGAGACTGAAGAGAAAAAACAAAAACTTGATTCTTGCTGTTACAGGTTGTATGGCTCAGAAGAATCAAGCGGAAATGTTTAAACGGGCTCCACATATTGATATTGTCTTAGGTACTCATAATATTCAACATATTAATGAAATGATTGAAGAGGTTCAACGCGGTCATACACATCAAATCAATGTGGATATGGATAATTCTGTACTACCTGAATTGGAAGCGAAACCTAATGGCACCTTTTATGCATGGGTACCTATTATGAATGGTTGCAATAAGTTCTGTACCTATTGTATTGTTCCTCACGTTCGTGGTAGAGAGATAAGTCGTCCTGTAGAAGCCATTGTAAAAGAGGTTACTGAACTAGGTGCAAAAGGGTTTAAAGAAATCACGTTATTGGGACAAAATGTAAACTCTTACGGTTTAGATTTCAAAGATGGTACTGATTTTGGTACATTAGTTGATGCCCTCGATGGTATTCCAGGAATTGAACGTATTCGCTATATGACAAGTCATCCTCAAGATATGACTAAATCTATGATAGATGCACTTGGGCGTTCCTCTAATATCGTTACCCATTTACATTTACCAATTCAATCAGGTTCAGACCGTATTTTGAAGAAAATGAACCGTCATTATACGGTAGAACATTACAAAGAATTACTTTCTTACTGTCGTGAGAAGATTAAAGATGTAGTAGTTACTACAGATATTATCGTAGGTTTTCCAGGGGAAACAGAGGAAGATTTCCAAGCTACATTACAATTGTTAAAAGATGTACGCTATGATATGGCTTATACATTCATTTATTCTAAACGTTCTGGAACGCCAGCAGCGACTATGGATGATCAAGTTCCAGAAGAGGTTAAACGTGTACGTTTACAAACATTGATGGATGTGCAAAATGAAATCTCTTATGAACTAAATAAACCTATGGAAGGGCAAGTGTTTGATATTATTGTAGAGGGGCCAAGTCCTCGTGATGAAGATATGTGGTTTGGTCGCACATCGGGCAATAAAATGGTATTATTCCCGAAAGACGACTCTTTATCAATTGGCGAAACCGTACCAGCCTATATTGATAAAGCACAAACTTGGGTTTGCTACGGTACAATACAAAAGGGGTAAGTATGGCAAAAAAGCAAACACCTATGATGGAGCAGTATTTAGATATTAAATCTAGATATTCTGAAGAATTACTGTTCTTTCGTTTAGGTGACTTTTATGAATTATTTAATGATGATGCATTAATTGCGTCTCGTGAACTTAATATAACCTTAACCGGTCGCCCAACAGGAGATGAGGAACGCACACCGATGTGTGGCGTTCCTTTTCATGCTGCTGAAAGCTATATAGAAACTTTGGTAAAAAAAGGCTATAAGGTTGCTATTTGTGAACAATTAGAAGACCCTAAAGCAGTTAAGGGCATCGTTAAGCGTGACGTTATTAAGGTCATTACACCAGGGACTGTAATGACTGAAAATGGTAATGATGCACGGTCAAATAACTTTTTATCGTTATTTTATATGGTAAAAGATGCATGGATACTTGTATTTTCTGATGTATCTACAGGGGAAGTTATTTGGCATCGCATTACTGATTGTGAAAAACGAAGCGATATGTTTGATGCTCTCAGCATGTATCGTCCAAGTGAAATTATATTGCCTGAGGGAACAGTATTACCGCAAGATATAAAAGACTTTATGGATAATCAATTCAGTAATATTGTATTATCTCCATTTAGTACATATCATACACAGCGCGAAGTAGCGGAAAAGGCTGTTACTCACTTTGGTGATCTAGGTCTCATGGAAGAGGATGTATGGGAAGCTTTGGGCTATATGCTCTTATATTTAGAGGATATCATTAAGTCTGAAATTTCTCACATTAACTATGTTCATCAATTGAGTGTCGGAAATCGTTTGATTTTAGATACATCTTCTTTGCGTCATTTAGAGATTACTCATAACTTACGTGATGGTGGTCAAAAAGGTACATTACTTGATGTACTTGATCGTACGTTGACACCAATGGGTGCACGTCTATTAAAACAATGGCTCGAAAGTCCATTGACGGATGTTAATCAAATTCAGCGTAGACAAGCCGCTGTAGCAGAACTGATTACACGTGGTGCAGAACGTTCCCATATCCGTAGCTTACTGGATTGCATTTATGATTTTGAGCGTATTGTAGGGCGTGTAGAAACTGGATCTGTGTCCCCAAGGGACTTAACAGCACTTCGTGAATCATTAGCTGTTTTACCAGATATTAAAAATGTATTAAGTACATGTGCCAGTTTATCATTAACTTCTATCAATGATCGTATTCAAGATCATAAAGATATATATGATCTATTATGTCGTGCTATTGCTGATCAGCCTGCACTGACATTAAAAGAGGGTCGAGTTATTAAAGATGGTTTTAATCCGGATTTAGATGAACTACGTTCATTGGCTACGAATAGCGAACAATGGTTAGCCAAGATGGAAGCTGATATTAAAGAGGCTACCGGTTTATCTAAAATTAAAACTGGCTATAATAAAGTGTTTGGTTACTATTTCGAAGTATCTCATAGTAAATCTGAACAAGTACCGGATTATTTCATTCGAAAACAAACCTTAGCCAATGCAGAGCGTTATATTACACCGGAATTAAAAGAGTTTGAAATCAAAATTCTCAGTGCTAAAGACAAGATAATCGCATTAGAACATGAACTATATCAACAATTACGAAATGATATTAAACTCGTTATAAAAGATGTACAAGAGACAGCTCGTGCTCTTGCTGAGCTTGATGTATTAGCTTCCTTAGCACTTGTAGGCTATGAAGAGAATTATATTTGTCCTACCATTGTAATGAATGGACAAATTAATATTCGCGATGGTCGTCATCCTGTTATTGAAAAATTCTTAAAACGTGAGGTCTTTGTACCGAATGATATCGTTTTAAATCATGATGATGAGGAGTTCTTGCTCATTACAGGACCTAACATGGCCGGTAAATCAACGTATATGCGTCAAGCGGCAATTTTAATGATTATGGCTCAAATCGGATCTTTCATTCCTGCTCGGGAGGCATCTATTTCACCTGTAGATCGTATCTTTACGCGCGTAGGTGCAAGTGATGATATTTCTACTGGTCAAAGTACGTTCATGGTAGAAATGAAAGAGGTAGCATATATATTAGAAAATGCCACACACAATAGCTTGATTATTCTCGACGAAATTGGTCGTGGTACGAGTACCTTTGATGGATTGAGTATCGCCCAAGCTGTAGTAGAGCATATTTGCAAGCATATTCATGGCAAAACATTATTTGCTACACATTACCATGAGTTAATCTGTTTAGAAGAAAGCTATAGTAAATTAAAAAATTATACTGTAGCAGTAAAAGAAAAAGGTAAGGATGTGGCCTTCTTGCGCCGTATTATTAGAGGTGGTGCAGACCGTAGCTATGGTATTCATGTAGCTAGATTGGCAGGCTTACCGAATTCTGTATTAAAACGAGCAGAAGTAATTTTGGAATCCTTGGAAGATCAAAGTCATGATGCTAGTGATTTAAATAATCGTGTGATTGGCGGTCAACCTACTAATGTGGTTAAACCAACCACTAAACAAGCGAGTGATTCTCCACTAGGTAACTTATTTACTCATTCAGTAGTTGATAGCTTACTGGAAGTGGATGTAATGAGCATGACACCTATTGAAGCATTAAATAAATTATATGAACTACAAGAGGAGGCTCGTAAAGGAGGCGGGAAATAATGGCTACCATTCATGTATTGGATGAAACCACAATCAATAAGATAGCTGCTGGTGAAGTCGTTGAGCGCCCCGCATCAGTCATTAAAGAGCTCATTGAAAACTCTATCGATGCTTCTGCTACTAATATAGAGGTAGAAATTGGAGATGGTGGTGTGGCGTATATGCGCATTACCGATAATGGCATTGGTATGACTGAAGAGGATGCGCGGTTAGCAATCCTACGACATGCAACATCTAAAATTCAACATGTAGAGGATTTATTTGATATTGCATCCCTCGGCTTCCGTGGTGAAGCATTAGCTAGTATTGCCTCTGTATCTCATTTTTCCTTGACTACACGCAAAGCAGATTCTGATTTAGGGACTCGTATTACCGTAGACGGTGGTACTTTTACCGATTGTATTCCTTACGGTGCTGCACCTGGTACGACAATTGAAATTAGAGATTTGTTCTATAATACGCCAGCTCGTCGTAAATTCTTGAAAACAGAACGTACAGAATCGTCTAAGATTCAAGATATTGTGGGGAAATTAGCCCTTAGTAATCCACACATTTCCTTTAAGCTCATCATCGATGATCGAGTGGCTATCATTACGCCTGGAAATGGTAATATTGGTGATACTGTAGCTGCCCTATATGGCTATAAAACTAAGGATGATATATTTACTGTTGCTTATGAAAGTGACTCTATCTATATCGATGGTGTAGTAAGTAAACCTACACTTCTTAAAAGTACGAGAATATGGCAGACTATTATAGTTAATAACCGGGTTATTTCTGACAAAACTATAATGAAGGCTATAGATAATGCATATCACGCATTATTGCCGAAAAATGGTCATCCTTTAGTGGTCCTAAATATTACTGTTCCTGCTGAGATGGTTGATATTAATGTGCATCCTCGCAAGAGTGAAGTAAAATTTTCTGACGATAAGATTATATTTAAAGCAGTTTACCATGGTATTTTGAATACCTTAAATAATCCTCTTCATGAGCGTTATGAACGAGAATCATCTTCTTATATAAATGGTATAGTCACTAATGGAGTTGACTTCAATAGTAACAATAGGGATAGTAATAGTAGTTCATCTTCCGCTGGCAATAGTACGTATGATTCGTATCGAACACCTTCTGTGGTAGAAGATGAGATGCAGTCTGCTGAACATATAGCAACAGCGGTAGATTTTGATAAGGTCTTTGGTGGACGACGTACAAAAGGGTACGAAGTCATGCGTAGTGAAACTACGCAGTTTGTAGAGAACCTTAAAACTAAAGGGTACACACCACCTTCGCCTAAGACGACGTTCGAACAGTCTTCCTTTACAGATGAAAGTTTTGATGCTGTACCTACCGAATATACTAGTTATACAAAAGAGGACGTCGAGAGATTTAAGTCCTTGGCTCAAGATATTCGGGAAGACAATACGGAGGAACGTACAATTCAAAACTCTGGATTCTTACCTATGGGACAAGTTGCGTCTTGTTATATTTTGGCTAAAAAGGGTGATGATCTCTACATTATAGATCAACATGCGGCGCATGAACGTGTGCGTTATGATAAGCTTTGTAAGTCCTCTGAAGCAATTCCTATGCAATCTATACTAGTTCCTCAATATAGTGAGGCCACTGATGATGAAATGAATTTGGTAGAGGAAGAACGAGAAACATTACTTGATCTTGGATTTGATGTCGAATTAGGTGGTCCTACAAAGATAAAACTTGTAGGCGCTCCTGTAGATTTAGTAGAATCTAAGGCGTTTGAAATTCTCCAATATGTATTTTCTTACTTACATGATCACCAACAACCTACTAAGGCTCAGTTGCGTCATGAAATGCTAGCCTATGCATCTTGTAGAGGAGCCATTAAGGCAGGTCATAACCTTAATATGTATCAAATGACTACCTTAATTGAGGATTTATTTAGTACTGAAAAGCCTTATGTATGTCCTCATGGTCGACCAACAATTATTAAGTTTACACCTGATGAATTAGGGAAATTATTCTTACGGTCCTAATATGAATATTTTAACTACATCTCAAAAATCTAATGAGGCCATTCAGGAGGAAGCCAAAGCATTGGCTTCCTCTATGCATATGACCTATATAAAACGAGGAAAATCATCTATACCGGCATTATTTAGAGAATATCAATGTGAATATATTGCGGTTCTTTCAGGCGCTGGATTAACTATCCACTTTCCTGAAAACAAAAAACATAGCTTTCATCTTTCCATGGCACAACTACGTATATTACGTATAGAACGTGGTGAAGGAGATCATCTAGTTAATGCTGTTCAAACTATTCTGGATAAAAAAGGCATACTTGATGGACAGCAGTTTACATTTCTCGACTCTACTATAGGCCTAGCTAGTGATAGCATTATTGTTAGTTATGCTTTTCCTAATGTAGAGATACAAGGATTAGAAGGTTCGTTTCCTATATGGCTTGCTACTTCCTATGGATTGGCTCATTATATTCATAGTGAGGATAGTGTAACAAATGCGTTACGACGTATTCAGGTACAACATGCGACCTATGAAAACTATTTACCTAACCTATCAGATAATAGTGTAGATATTATTTATTTTGATCCCATGTTTGAAGTGCCTGTAGAGGAAAGTCCACAATTTAAGCCGCTTCGTGGTCATACTGTAGAAAGTCATATTGATGATATAATTATGTCGCAAGCTATGTGCGTTGCTAGATATGGTGTTATTATAAAAGAACGACCCTTTAGTTCGGTCTTTCAAAAGTATCCACCTCATCAATTGGTGGGGGGAAAGTATAGCCGCATAGGCTATGGTGTATATATGAAGGAGTTATTGTGAATCCCTTAATTACCATCGTTGGACCTACGGCGGTAGGCAAAACTGAGCTTACCTTGGAATTAGCTGAACAACTTAATGCTGAGGTTATTTCTGGTGATGCTTACCAAGTATATAAACAACTCAATATTGGTACCGCTAAACCATCGATGGATGAACTTAATCGGGTAAAACATCATCTCATTGATATACTAGAACCAAATGATTCATATTCGGTGTCTATTTTTCAAGACCAAGCGAAAGAGATTATCGCTAGTTTAAAAGATCAGAATATTCTTCCTATTTTATCTGGTGGCACGGGACTGTATGTTCAATCATTATTGGAGAACTATAACTTTAATGATGTTAAACCTGATGAAAGTTTGCGAATAGAACTTGATGAGTTATATAATACCAAAGGTATTGAAGGCTTACGAGACTATGCTTTCACATTGGGAAAAGCACATAACATAGAAATTCAATATAGTGATAAACATCGTTTATATCGAGCTATTGAGATATTGCATCATGGTAATGTAGATTCGTTACGAAATCAGACAAAAGATGGTTTATCTTATAAAGGACCTATCATCGGTCTCATGAGAGATCGTGATAAATTATATGAACGCATTAATTTACGCGTTGATATGATGTTTGATGCAGGTTTGATTGAAGAAGTAGAACAACTCATTAAGTCTGGAGTAAATCCTGACTGCCAAGCCTTTAAGGGGATTGGTTATAAAGAGGTTGTAGAATATTTAAATGGCAGTATTACCCTCGATGAATGCCGCGATTTAATTAAGAAGAATACTCGACATTTTGCAAAGCGCCAAATCACTTGGTATAAACGTATGCCATATATTGAATGGATACATATTGATAGCGATACATCTAAAGATTTTATATTTAATAAAGCTATGGATTTAATCCGTAGAGAAGGATTAGCATGACATTAGAAGAAATACGCAGTAAAGCCCTTGAGATGGCTGAACCAGAATTTAAGAAATTTGAACCTATTGCATTAGCCAATACTAAAAAGGTGTTAGAAGCCTTTAAAGAATGCCAAGTATCTGATTATCACTTCACAGGTACTACTGGATATGGCTATAACGATGTGGGCCGTGAAAAATTAGATGAAGTATTTGCCTATGTATTTAAAGGTGAAAAGGCTATCGTTCGTCCTCATTTTGTATCTGGTACACACGCACTAGCAACAACGTTGATTTCCTTAATGGGGAATGGTTCTAAAGGTAAAGAATTTATCTATGCCGTTGGCGCTCCTTACGATACAATGCAATCCGTAATTGGTGCTACTCGTGAAGTACGTGGTTCTTTAGTAGAAAAAGGGTTTACCTATACTGAGGTGCCTTTAAAAGATAATACCTATGATGTGGAGGCCATTGCTAACGCTGTGAATGATAATACGCGAGTAGTAGTCATTCAACGTTCTCGCGGCTATAGTACGCGTGAACCATTATCTATTGCCGATATTAAGAACATTGTAGATGCTGTAAAAGCTAAAAATCCTAACACCATTTGTTTTGTAGATAATTGCTATGGCGAATTTACAGAGTTACAAGAACCATTAGAAGCTGGTGCCGATATTATGGCGGGCTCTCTCATTAAAAATGCAGGGGGTGGTTTGGCGCCAACTGGCGGTTATATTGTTGGTAGAGAAGACCTTGTAGAAGATGCAGCCTATCAACTTACTGCTCCAGGACTTGGCGATCATATGGGCTCCTATGCTCCTGGTTATCGCTTGTTCTTCCAAGGTTTATTTATGGCACCTCACGTAGTATTGCAAGCACTTAAAGGGGCTGTATATACGGCTGCGGTAGGTGAATTGTTAGGCTATGATGTATTCCCTAAGGTAAATGCTGATCGCTATGACTTGATCCAAGCCATCAATCTAAAAAATGGGGAAGAAATGGAGCACTTCTGTGTAGGTATGCAAGCCTATTCTCCTGTAGATGCTCATGTACATCCAATCCCTGGCGATATGCCTGGTTATGAAGATAAAATTATCATGGCTGGTGGTACCTTTGTACAAGGCTCCTCCATTGAATTAAGTGCAGATGGTCCAGTTCGTCCTCCGTATACGATTTTCATGCAAGGTGGCCTTGTGTTTGAACACTCCATGCTCGGTATTTTAGGTGCAGCAGAAGAAATATTAAAACATAGATAACAGTTAGAATCTCTTTCTCTTTGAGAAAGGGATTCATTTTGTTTCAAATCTTTTCAATATACCTAGTTCTAGGCTATAATATAAGTTGCTATAATTTCATAGCAATACTACTCGGACTTTTACACCGAACTAGTGTTTTACACGTCAGGCTTTCACCCTGATTAGTTTTATGATCAAGAGATCATTAAAAGGAGAAAGTATGGAAAAAGTTATCGCTGTAGCTATGAGTGGCGGCGTAGACAGTTCTTTAACTGCTGCAATGCTACTAAAACAAGGCTATAAAGTATTTGGTATTACCCTGTGGCTGTGGGTGAGTGGTACACCTTATGATTCAGTACCTCTCGCTGTAACAGATGCTAAGAAGATGTGTGATTTTCTTGGTGTCGAGCATCACGTTATCGATGCTCGCGATGTATTCTACGATAATGTGGTAGATTACTTTGTAAAAGAATATGCCTATGGACGTACACCAAATCCTTGTGTATTTTGTAACAAAAATATCAAGTTTGATTTGATGCTTAATCGTGCACTTGAACTAGGGGCCACACATATGGTTACTGGTCACTATGCACAGGTTAATTATAATGAAGAAACAGGTTTGTATGAGTTACATAAAGGCGTTGATCCTACAAAAGATCAAAGTTATGTTATGTATAATATGAACCAACGTATCTTGAGTCATCTTATGTTCCCACTAGGTGGTCAATGTAAGACTGAAACACGTAAATTAGCTGCTGAATATGATTTACCAGTAGCTAAAAAACCAGATAGTGTAGATATTTGTTTCTTACCTCACGGGAACTATCAAAAGCTCGTGGTAGAAGAAATGAAGGATAAACCTAAATCTGGTAATATCGTTACTGAAGATGGTGAAGTATTAGGTAAGCATAATGGCTTATTTAACTACACTATTGGCCAACGTAAGGGCCTTGGTATCGCATACAAGCACCCATTATATGTTATTGGCTTTAATGGTGAACGCAATGAGGTTATCGTAGGTCCTAATGAACGACTCTTTACAAATCGTATGATTTGTAAGTTCTATAACTTCTTAGATGATACAATTCATAAAGAATTAAAAGCAGAAGGTAAAATTCGCTATGCTGCGAACCCTTCACCTTGTACTGCACGTATCTTAGATGATGATACGATGGAAGTTATCTTCGAAGAACCACAACGGGCTATTACACCAGGTCAGTCCGTAGCCTTTTATAATGGCACTCAATTATTAGGAGGTGCTGTTATCGATCGCGTATGTTAGAAAGGAGAAAACAAGTTCCTTGAACTTGTTCATATAGTATGTCAACGAAAAAGATTAGAAACTTCTGTATTATAGCTCATATTGACCATGGTAAATCTACCATTGCCGATAGATTAATTGAATATACTGGCACATTACAAAAACGCGAAATGGAAGCCCAAGTTCTAGACTCTATGGATTTAGAACGGGAAAGGGGCATTACCATTAAAGCCCAATCTGTTCGCATTTTGTATAAAGCACAAGATGGTGAAGAGTATACATTGAACCTTATTGATACTCCGGGCCATGTGGATTTCAGCTATGAAGTATCTCGTTCTCTTGCAGCTTGTGAAGGCGCATTACTCGTAGTAGATGCTGCACAAGGTGTAGAGGCACAAACGTTGGCAAATGTGTATCTCGCTTTAGAACATGATCTTGAAATCATTCCTGTTATTAACAAAATTGATTTGCCTTCTGCAGATCCTGATCGAGTTAAACATGAAATTGAGGATATTATTGGTTTAGATGCATCAGAAGCAGTTTTATGTTCTGCTAAATCTGGTATTGGCATTCCAGATATTTTGGAAGCTATCGTAAATAAGGTGCCTGCACCGCCAGATAAATCTGATGAACCAACTAGAGCTTTGATTTTTGATAGCCGTTTTGATGCGTATAAAGGCGCTATTGCTTATGTACGTGTAAAAGAAGGTACGATTAAAGCAAAAGATACAATCCGTATGATGCATGATAAAAAGGATTTTGATGTAACAGAACTTGGTATCTTTACACCAAATCTTGTACCTGTTCAGGAGTTACCCTGTGGCTCTGTAGGTTGTATTGCGGCTAGCATTAAGAATGTAGCTGATTGTCACGTTGGTGATACTGTAACATTAGCTAGTAACCCAGCTCCAGAACCATTACCTGGCTATCGCAAAGCTGTATCTATGGTTTATTGTGGCTTATATCCAACAGATTCTAAAGACTATGAAAATCTTCGGGATGCACTTGAAAAGTTACAACTTAATGATGCTGCTTTAGAATACGAAGCAGAAACATCTTTGGCATTGGGCTTCGGATTCCGTTGTGGTTTCCTCGGCCTATTACATATGGATGTTATTCAAGAACGGTTGGAACGTGAATATAACTTATCCCTTATTACAACTGCTCCATCTGTAAACTATAAGGTTTACAAGACAAATGGGGAAATGCTCGAAGTGGACAATCCTGCTAAATTACCACCACCAACAGAAATCGACTACATTGAGGAGCCTTATGTAAAGGCTACTACAATCGTACCTAAAGATTTTGTTGGCACTATTATGGAATTGTCTCAAGATAAACGCGGTGAATATCAATCCATGGAATATTTGGATGAAACACGTGTATCTGTTGTGTATCACTTACCTTTAAGTGAAATCATTTACGATTACTTTGATAAGTTAAAATCCGCTACAAAGGGTTATGCATCATTAGACTATGAATTGATTGGTTATAAACAATCTCCGATGGTTAAGATGGATATTCTATTAAATGGTGATCCTGTAGATGCATTGTCCATTATCGTACACAAAGACCGTGCTGCTACACGTGGTCGTGCACTAGCGGAAAAATTAAAAGAACTCATTCCTCGTCAAATGTTTGAAATTCCTATTCAAGCAGCAGTAGGTACTAAAATTGTAGCTCGTGAAACTGTAAAAGCTTGGCGTAAGGACGTTTTAGCAAAATGTTATGGTGGCGATATCTCTCGTAAACGTAAATTGCTAGAAAAACAAAAAGCCGGTAAGAAACGTATGAAGTCTGTGGGCTCTGTAGAGATTCCACAAGAAGCATTCATGGCTATTCTCAAAGTTGAGGACTAATATAATGAAAACAGATTCTAATACTCTGAATCTGTCTGCATTTGGGGATATGGGCCTGTATGTCCATATCCCTTTTTGTAAACAGAAATGTATGTACTGTGATTTTCCAGCTTATCAAAATTTACAAGATTATTACGAAACCTATGTATATGCATTAGTACAAGAAATAGATTTATGGGTTACAGAACACCCAGAGTCTAAATCTAGACCTATTGATACTATTTACTTTGGTGGTGGTACGCCTACTGAATTATCAATTCAACAGTTACAGATGATTGTAGATAAAATCAAAAGTACGTTTACAATTACAGATGATTGTCATATGACTATTGAATCAAATCCTGGGGAAGTAGATTTACAGTATCTAACTAAGTTAGTTAATCTTGGTTTTAATCGCATTAGTTTTGGTGTTCAAACCTTTGATGATAAGGCGCTTACTATGCTGCATCGCAGTCATAATGGTGAAAAGGCTAAACAAGCTGTTTACGATGCTAAAGAGGCGGGCTTTACTGATATTAATATTGATTTAATCTATGGTTTGCCACGACAAACCTTAGAGGATATTCAACATAATTTAGATATTGTAAAAGACTTGCCAATTAATCATATTTCAACGTATGGACTTCAAGTTGAGGTAGGGACTTACTTATATCATTTAGTAGATAAGAACCTTATTTCTATTCCTAGTGAAACCATTGATGAATCTATGTATGACATGATGATGGCTGGGTTAAAAGATTTAGGTTTTGAACGATATGAAATTTCTAATTTCAGTAAGGATAATTCCTATAGTCGTCATAATTTAAAGTATTGGCACTATGTAGATTATTTAGGATTTGGTGCAGGTGCTCATTCTTTTTATGACGGAGTTCGTCGCAGTAACAATCGTAATGTTATGCCTTATATACAAGCTGTTGATCGATATACTATGCCTACTATCGATACGGAGACTATTACGGTAGAGCGGGCCCAAGAGGATTTTTGTTTTTTAGCACTTCGTACTAAATGGGGCCTTAATGAACATACGTTTAAAAAGCGATTTGGCATATCTGTGGTTAATTTATTTGGTACTACTTTGAACGATTTAGTTAGCAAAGACCTATTAGAATATGAAAATGATAGTTATCATTTAACCTCGGAAGGGGCAAAACATGGTAACTATGTATTTAGTCAATTTATTCGTGAGTAATTTTTCACAGTTTCTCAAAATCTAATATGTTAGTATAAATAGGATGATGATGAATAAGC
>DXZL01000035.1 GCA_019419725.1 Veillonella sp.
ATTTTATCATTTGGGTTTATACTATACCCATAATTTTTAGAAAGGAGCAACCAAAGATGACTAACCAAATTAGCCTAGCTACAAAACAATACTTTTATTGGTTCTTTATCCAACGTACGGGTAAGGAACTATTTGTGGTACGCTAATTAAGATTGAGTCATTATTAGTTGCTTAGAATAGTAAAAGGGCTACCCGTATTAAACTACGGGTAGCCCTTTTTTGTTTGCTATCCCGTATGGTGAGCCCTACTATTCACTGTAGTTTACAAGGAGGATTTATCATGATTATTACATTAAAACAAAACGCAGCAACAGCAGAGGTATCTCGTTTACGCAGTGAATTAGAAGAAAAAGGCTTCATTATCCATCCAGTAGAAGGCGCACGCTACAACATCTTAGGTCTTATCGGTGATACAGCATCTCTTGATGCTCGCCAAATCGAATCCCTTGATTTCGTAGATAAAGTAACTCGCATTCAAGAACCATACAAAAAAGCAAACCGTAAATTCCATCCAGATGATTCTGTAATCAACGTAGGTGGCGCACTTATCGGTGGTGGTCATTTCGCAGTAATGGCTGGTCCTTGCTCCGTTGAAACACCTGAACAAGTATTAGAAACAGCAAAAGCTTGTAAAGAAGCGGGTGCTACTATCCTTCGCGGTGGCGCTTTCAAACCTCGTACTTCTCCATACTCCTTCCAAGGTATGGGTCCAGAAGGTTTGGAATTGTTAGAGTTAGCGAAAAAAGAAACTGGTCTTCCTATCGTTTCCGAAGTTATGGACATTTCCCAATTACAATACTTCGATAATGTAGATATGCTTCAAATCGGCGCTCGTAACATGCAAAACTTCACGCTTTTAAAAGAAGTGGGCAAATTGAATAAACCAGTTCTTTTAAAACGTGGTTTATCTGCCACATACGAAGAATGGTTGATGGCTGCTGAGTACATCATGTCCGAAGGCAATGAACAAGTTGTATTATGCGAACGCGGTATCCGCACATTCGAAACTAAAACTCGTAATACATTAGACGTAACAGCAATTCCTATGATGCATGAATTATCTCATTTACCAATCATCATGGACCCTAGCCACGCTGCAGGTATGAGCCGCATGGTTCGTCCACTTTCCCTTGCATCCGTAGGCGGCGGTGCAGACGGCCTTATGATCGAAGTTCACAACGATCCATCCAAAGCATTATGCGATGGCCCTCAAGCATTACGTCCAGACCAATTCACTAGCCTTATGAAAGAAGTTATCGCATTGCGCCAAGCATTGGTAGAATGCACTAAATAATCTCACATATCACACAAATAAGCTAGTATCCGTTATAATAGATACTAGCTTATTCTTTTATGAAAGGAACCGTTATGACTCGCATCCACATTAACGCGTCCACACCGTATGACGTTGTCATCGAGGAAGGCGCTTTACAACGCATCACCGATTATATTAAACCGTTAAAACCAAATTGCCGTGTTATCATCGTTAGCGACAGCAACGTGGCACCACACTATTTGGACTCTGTGAAAGCTAATATGGAACATGCGGGTTATACTGTTTGTGATTATGTATTCCCTGCTGGTGAAAGCTCCAAAAACGCTCATCAACTCATCGATTTAGTAGAGTATATGGCGGCTCAATCGTTAACCCGTAAAGACCTCCTCATCGCGCTTGGCGGTGGTGTTGTAGGCGATATGTCAGGCTTTGCAGCAGCTACATACTTGCGTGGTATAGATTATGTACAGGTTCCTACCTCCCTATTAGCCGCCGTAGACTCCTCGGTAGGTGGTAAAACAGCGGTTAACCTCGAAGCTGGTAAAAACCTTTGGGGTGCATTCAAACAACCAATTCTCGTTCTCTGCGATCCAACTACGCTCAATACATTGCCAGACATGGAATGGAAAAATGGTTGCGGGGAAATTATCAAATACGGTTTCCTCGATGTACCAGGTTTATTAACTCAACTCGAACATAAACCATTAATAAAACATCGCGATAGCGTGAGTGCCGTCATCGCTCGCTGCGTTCAAGCAAAAGCAGATATCGTTGAGCAAGATGAACGTGAATCTGGTGTTCGTGCCCTCTTAAACCTCGGTCATACCTTTGGTCATGGTATTGAAAAAGCGAGCCACTTTGAAGTCCACCATGGCTACGCCGTTGCCATTGGCATGGTCCTCATAGCGCAAGGTGCTGTCAAACATGGAGAATTAGATGCAGAGGCGTTAGACAAATTAAAGGTCCTCATCGAAGCACACGATTTGCCAACCACTACGACCATACCAAAAGAAGAAATCCTAGCAGCTGCTAAACATGATAAAAAAAGCGAAGGTGCTACTATAAAAATCGTTATCCCTACTAATTATGGTCATAGCGAACTCAAGGTTGTCACCCACGAGGAGTTAGCAACCTATCTTGATTAAGATAACTTATCTATTACGATTAAGTTATCTAAGGTTTCTAGCACTTACAACCTGCATAATTGTTATTTGTAATATAAGGTTTACCTAATATTTAAAGGAGATTTATATGAATTCTGTAACGAACGCCATTCCTACAGGAACGATTGCGTCCATCCCAGCAAAGGCACATGCACACCGCGCATTGATTTGTGCAGCTCTTGCTACTTCTCCATCTACTATATTACTGAGTCGTACCTCTAAGGATATCGATGCAACGATGGACTCCTTACGAGGCTTAGGGGCTCACGTAGTATATGAAAATAAAGTTGTTACCGTTACTCCTGGCCCAGTTCCTGCAAAGGGCAATGTAGTACCACACGAATCAGGTACTACGTTACGCCTTTTATTACCTGTAGCAGCATCCATCTGTAATGATGTAGATGTAGATGCCAAAGGTCGTTTACCAGATCGTCCGCTAGAACCTATGCTAGGGGAAATGAAGGCGCACGGCGTAACATTTTCCCAAGATAAACCGCCATTCACTATGACAGGTCGTCTCCAAGGCGGCAATTTCGCTATGGTGGGTGATGTGAGTAGCCAATTCTTCTCTGGTTTATTGTTGGCTGCTCCTCAAATCGGCTTGTCTACTATTACCTCTACTACGCCACTACAATCTAGCGATTATGTAACATTAACAACTGAAACTATGCGCGATTTTGGTGTAGAGGTAGAACACACCTTACCAGATACCGATATTAATGAGGCTTTCACAGTCCCATTTGGTGCATCCTTCATCGGTCGTGATAATTATCAAATCGAAGGCGACTGGTCTAATGCAGCGATCTGGATGGTGGCAGCCGGTATGACTGGCAAACCAATTACGATTACAGGCATGAACAAAAACTCTGTACAAGCGGATCGCCGCATCATGCAAGTTATGATTGATGCTGGTTGTGATGTTGTCTGGGATGGAATGAATGTAACGGTCACAGGTCGCGCTTCTAAACCGATTCATGCAGATCTTGAGCAAATGCCTGATATGTTGCCTGTTATGGCAGCCCTTGCTTGCTCTATTTCTGGTGAAAGCGCCTTTGTTAAGGGTGCTCGCCTACGCTTAAAAGAATCGGATCGTCTTGTAGCCGTTGCTAATCTTGTAAGAGACTTAGGCGGCATAGTTCGTGAAGATGGTGATGACCTATATATCATCGGAAGTGGTATACTTAAAGGTGGCCAAGGTGATTGCGTAAATGACCATCGCCTCGTTATGGCTGGCACATTAATGGCTCTCATCAGTAAAAATCCTGTTACCTTAAAAGATAGCGAAGCTATCACAAAATCCTATCCAGACTTCTTTGAGGACTGGAACTTACTGGGCGGTAATGCACAACCAGTTTAGATTTCTAATCCTATCTGGTTTAATCTAATAGATAATAGAAATAGTACGTACTATATAGTAGGAGTTAATATAATGGCATCTAATTTCGGTAAAACCATACAGGTATCTACCTTTGGCGCCTCTCATGGGTACGCCATTGGTGGTATTGTAGAGGGTCTACCTTGTGGACATACCATCGATATCGATGAATTAAAAGCCTTTTTAAAGCGCCGTGCGCCAGGGCAAAATCAATTAACAACACAACGTAAAGAAGCCGATGTACCTGAGTTTTTAGCAGGTATCGTAGACGGTATGCTCAGCGGTTCTCCATTGGCATTTATGATCCGCAACACATCCCAGCATTCCAGCGATTATAATAACTTACGCGACATCCCGCGCCCCTCTCATGCGGACTTCACGGCGCGCATGCGCTACGGTGATAAGGTAGATATGCGCGGAGGTGGCCATTTCTCAGCTCGACTTACAGCACCACTTTGCGTAGCTGGTGGCATTGCCCTTCAACTATTACGCGAAAAAGGCATCGAAATCCACGGCCATTTAAAACAAGTGGGACCGATCCAAGATGCTCCTATCAATATGGTTCATCCAGATATGAAAGCACTCGGTGAAATCGCTACTGAGCCAATTGCTATGCTCGATGCAGATAAACGGGCTGAAGTGGAAAATCTTGTAATGAAACTCAAAAAGGATGGTGACTCTACCGGTGGTATCGTTGAGGTCGTTGCTACAGGGCTACCAATTGGCCTTGGCAATCCAAACTTTGACGGCATTGAAAACCGACTAGCTCGCGTTATCTTTGGTGTACCTGCTATTAAGGGCATATCCTTCGGCGGTGGTTTCGACATGTGTGCTAAACTTGGTTCCGAAGTGAATGATGCTTTCACCATGGACGGTGACAAGATTACAACATCTACCAATAATAGCGGTGGTATCCAAGGCGGTATTACCAACGGTTTGCCGCTCGTTATGCAAGTAGGCATCAAGCCAACACCATCCATTTATAAAGAACAACATTCTGTATCACTTTCACAAAAAGAGGACACATTGCTCACCATTCAAGGTCGTCATGACCCATGTGTAGCGCTTCGTGCAGTACCTGTTATCGAAGCTGTAACAGCCCTCGTTATTCTTGATTTCTTAGGAGATATTGACCATGAACTTAGATGAAGTACGCGTTAAAATTAACGACATAAACGATCAGATGCTCGAATTATTCAAAGAGCGCATGGAACTCTCCAAAGATGTTGCCGCGGCAAAGAAAGAAATGAATAAGGCCATTTACGATGCTAAACGGGAACGAGATATTCTCGACAAAGTAACGAGAGATGCAGGCCCTGACCTCGATCTATATGCACGCCGTTTCTTCGAAGCATTATTCAGCTTGAGCCGTACGTACCAATCTGAACAGTTATTCCAAGATAATGAGTTCACTGTAAAAATGAAAAAAGCCATTGAGCAATCCCCTACCTTACCTCCTCAACGAGGCAGCGTAGCTTGTGCTGGCGTATTCGGCAGCAATGCACAAGTGGCATGTGATAAATTATTACCACTTAGCCAAATTCACTACGTAACAGGCTTCCGTGCCGTATTCGATGCCGTTGAGTCTGGTGAATGTCAATTCGGTGTATTACCTATCGAAAACAGCTCCAATGGTTCTGTAAAAGAAGTATATGACCTTCTAGAAGATCGCAAGTGCTATATCGTGCGCGGTACACGCCTATGGATTTCTCATGACCTACTCGTAAAAAAAGGTACAAAACTAGAGGATATTCATACTATCATCTCTCACCCACAAGCATTGGGCCAATGTAGCCACTTCCTAGAAAAATTAGAAGGTGTCGAATTACGCTCCTTTGATAATACAGCACGTGCTGCACAGCTAGTAGCAGCTAGTGATGATCCAGGTGTAGCCGCTATCGCAGCACCTCAATGTGCAGACTTGTACAATTTGTCTCCATTGATGCGCAACATCCAAAACAGCGATAACAACTATACCCGCTTTATCTGCATTAGCAAGGACTTCCATGTATACCCAGGGGCTAACAAAATCTCTGTAGTAACGACAGCAAGCCATGCTCCAGGTGGTCTTGGTACATTGCTTACCAAGTTCGCTAACATCGGCGTGAACCTTACAAAACTTGAGTCTCGTCCTATCGTAGGCCATAACTTTGAGTTCTTGTTCTACCTCGACTTAGAGGCATCCTTAGCGGATCCTAAGGTATTGTCTGTACTAGCAGAGCTTCATACATCCCAAGATAAGTTCCGCTTACTCGGCAACTACCCTGAAAACTAATATATTCCTCTCTACTAGTCCCCATAAGGGCATATATAGTACAATGAATATAGTTATAAAACTTCAATGGCTAATAGGTACAAGCCTATTAGCCATTCTATGTATATTGACCTAGGAGGTCCTATGAAATTTGGTTTACTTGGCCGTACGTTGGGCCATAGCTTCTCTCCTCGCATTCATAGTGCATTAGGGAATACAAATTACGAATTATTTGAGCGAGAACCAAGCCAATTACAAGAGTTCTTCGCTGATCCAGAATTACAAGGCATTAACATTACAATTCCTTACAAGGTAAATGCCCTTGAAACTTGTGATGTTGTGGATCCTCGTGCAGAACGCATCGGTTGTGTAAATACAATGGTTCGCAAGGATGGCAAATGGTACGGCTATAATACAGACTACGATGGTTTTGTATTTACCCTACAACATGCAGGCATCGATGTAGCTGGCAAGGAATGTATCATTCTTGGCGATGGTGCTTCCTCTGCTACCGTTCACGTAGCCCTCGAAGATTTAGGCGCTAAAAATATCGTCCATTTATCTCGCAAAACGGCTCCATTCTATGGTGATGCGCCAAACTATTATGAAACAGCTCAGATTATTATTAACTGCACCCCTATCGGCATGTATCCTCATAATCCAGCCAATCTCATCGATATTACGCAGTTTTCTAAATTGGAAGGCGTTGTAGACCTCATCTACAATCCACGCCGTACGATTTTACTATTACAAGCAGAAATGATGGAAATTCCTCATTGTGATGGCTTGCCATTCCTTGTAGCCCAAGGCGTTGAGGCGGCTAACCATTTCCAAGGTGAAAGCTTTGGCACGAAAGAAATCGAGCAAATCTTGCGCGATATGCGACGTGAAAAGGAAAATATCATCCTTATCGGTATGCCTGGTATAGGAAAAACAACAGTTGGTAAAGCCCTTGGCGAAGAAATGGGCCGTACTTGCGTTGATGTAGATCAAGAGCTAGAAAAAGCAATTGGTGACATTTCCACATATATTACGGAACAAGGGGAACCAGCGTTCCGCGAAAAAGAAGCTGAAATGATTGCAAAACTCGGCACTCAAACTGGCCTTGTGATCTCCACTGGTGGTGGCTGTGTAACAGTGCCTAAAAACTTCGCACACCTACGCCAAAATGGTCGTATCTACCAATTAACGCAACCGGTAGAAAACCTATCTACCACTGGCCGCGTACTCTCTAGCGGTGGTCTAGACCGTTTACGCGAACTCGAAGAAATTCGTACACCAATGTATGAAAGCTTTGCACAATGTATCGTGGAACATCATCGCAATGCTCCAGAAACAGTAGCAGCTATCCTAGAAGACTTCGAAGCAAACCTATTATAATCGTTTGTATAGCGTATTTATAAAACGCTTCACAAATAAATCAGTAAGAGCATCTATATCTGTATTTCTAGATAAAACTAAAACGCATATCATAATACCTATGATATAAACTGAAAAGCAGTAGCTATCCTATGGATAACTACTGCTTTTTTATTTCCCCTATGTATTATATATATTTGTAGAAAACCATATTTGCAATTACAATGTAATTACAAACAGAATTGATTAACGTAAATACCTTTTAATATAAAATCAACAATATGATCAACGAATTACAGTCACAAGCCAAAAGAATACTAGGAGAGATACTATGAAAACCTTAAACCTACAAGTCCGCATCAACGAAGAGCTAAAACAGGAAGTATCTAGCATATTAAAGGCACAGGGCCTATCCTATACATCCATGCTAGACGCACTATTTCGTCAAATTATAAAAGAACGTCGCATTCCTTTCGCTATTGCTTTACCAACAACACCTATAGACGAAACACCAACGCCAAGTACACTCAACAATGACGGCACCTACGAACACCCCCGAACAACATTAAAGGCCTCAGATACTATAAATACATACGGAACATCAACAGCAAACGAAATAGAAATATCCTTTGATAAAATTGATAAAACAGGCATACTCAACATCCGTATTAATCCTAAAGTTAAGACACTAACAACAGCTATCTTAAAAGAAATGGGATTAACTATATCATTATTGATTACACTAATTTCCAAACAAATACAATTTTCAAAAGCAATTCCTAAGTCAGTAAACAAGCCTATCGCTTGTGACTCTATGAATGCAGACTTTCTTACCGACGAAGAAATCGATCAACTACTAGAGTTGTCATATATAGATATGGAACAAGGTAATGTAACTCCTTTAGAAGATGTTATTTCTGAATTAAAGAAAGAAGGTCTTCTCTTATGATACATAAGATTTTACTGTCTAAAATCGCTAAGAAAGACCTACGAAATATACTATTATCTCTAAAAGAAAAAACAGAAGATTTAAACCTTATTCTTCAACATCAATCAGAAATCATTGATAATGCATTCTCGCTTGATATTTTTCCTGAAAGGTATCCTTTATATTACGGAAAATACAATAAGCAAAATTTCCGAAAAATGGTCACAAAACATTATATTATCTTATATTCTATAAAAAATAAAACAGTAATAATTAATAAAATACTAGCGCAAGGTATGAACATATAAAAAAGTCGGCTTTCGCCGACTTTTTAATGTACTTTTATGCGTTTATGTTGTTGTTCATCAAATACGCCATCTACGTCGATGGTATCTAGAATTCGTTTTAGTTCATGCACATCGATTTGGCCTGGTGCAGATGCTTTACCTGCAGAGGCAAAGGTCATAGCATTGCCGAATAGAGCACCTGCAGCACGTGTAACAGCACCTAGTGGGCCCATAGCCATCGTAATGATTGGATCTGATGGATATAAAGCTTTCACTTCAGCCGTCGCTTCGAGGAGTGTAAGAACATCGCCTGTTGTATGCGGCATAACGGCCATCTTTGGCACGTCTGCTAAGAACTCTTTCATTTGAATAAGTCGATTTACAATGACCTCATGACTTGGTGTACCATGGAAATCATGGTTACTCATGATAATCGTAATACCATGTACCTTGGCAAACTCAATGGTTTTGAGCATTCTATCTTGATCAAAAAAGAGTTCAATGTCGATAGCATCTACTAAACCTGTAGGAATAATACGCTCTAACATTGTGAAGTAGTCTTGTGAGGAAATAGATTTCTCCCCGCCTTCACCCTTTGTGCGCCATGTAAATAACAAGGCACGACCTTTTAATTGAGGTTTGATGAGCATTAACAGTTCAATAATAGCGTCAATGGAGTGGGCCCGCTCGTAATAGTCAATACGTAGCTCCACTACATGACACTGTGTATTACATGCAACCGCAGTGGCATCTAAAATTTCTTTCATTGTTGTGCCTACAATAGGCACACATATCTTTGTACCCTTTTCGCCGAGTACAGTATGACCGATACGGACCATAATAACTCCTTTCCGTCCCACAGGGTGAGACAAATGACTTACCTTAAACTAACTATATACCAATATTTTGGTAAAAGCAATCAATCCGGCTATATTGGATTGCTATTCACAAAAACCGTATGAAAGCCAGTTATTATGCACTAAAACCGTATTCTTAGATTAACGATTAACATAATTTTTTGTTATATCCTATTTTCACGGTCTTATTAAAATTGGTCATATTATTCAATCCTAATGAGTATATCTAATCTATCTAAATAATCTGTCTAAATAAAAACTCCACACATACTCGTGTGGAGCTTTCTTTTATAGTATTATTCGTGCTTGGCAGATAGTTTTCTAGATTGGAATGCCATATATAACAATAACAAGCCTGTAATACTAAATACATAGGATATACCTATATAGGTGGATACAATACTGGCAAATACTGGTCCTACCATAGACCCAAATTGTTGGGCTGTTGTTGTCATACCAAACATGCGACCTCTAAAGCTTGGATCCGTATTGAGTGTTACAGCAGCACTCAAGGATGGGTTGATGCCTACGATACAAGAACCTATTAAGACTTGTAAAATACCAAACCACCAAATGCCCACTGGCAAGCTTTGAAGTAAGAGGACGATGCCACTCCCCATCATACAGTAGGATATGGTCTTAAAGTAGCCACGGCGTTCACCAAGGCGAACCCATAGGTTAGTCGTCAAGGATCCTGCTAAGCCGCCGATACTAAGGATTGTACCAGAGATCATAGCCGCCCCTTCCATGGTACCTTGCATATCCCCGACATAGAGGGCCAAGATAGGTTGCAACATCATGATAGCACATTGCATAAAGAAGAAAATCCAAAGCAATCGTACTAATACTGGCTGTTGTTGAACAGCTTTAAAGTCTTCACGTAGCGATGTAGATTTAGTAGGTTGAGCCGGCTGTTCCTTTCCATCAGCACCTTTAGCATGTAATTTTGGTTCTTTCACAAAGAACAATACCGCCAATGTGGCAATAAATACAGCGATACCAGATACATAAAACACAGGGCGCATGCCTACTACACTTTCAACGGCGCCACCTAAAAATGGACCGATGACATTACCCAAGATAAGCCCCGTTTGGAAGATGCCTAAAGCCCTACCGACCTGTTTCTCATCAACACTGAGGGACACCATAGTCATTGCCGCTGGATAGAACCCATTGGCAAAACCAACGAGCGCACGGCCCATGAGTAGTTGATATTGGTCTGTAACTAAACCAATTAATACATAACAAATGGCAATGGCAAAGCCGGCGCGCAAAGCCATCCGTTTTTTACCTTTATTATCCGCAATCTTCCCCCATATAGGAGCCATAATGCCGGCGATGAGGAAGGTAATACCGAAAACGAGGCCTGACCAAAGTGCTACATCAGCCTTTGGCACTCCTAACTCTAAAAGGTAGATAGGCAAAAACGGAATGATCATGGTGTAACATATAGCCAGTACCGTCATGGCAGCTGTAATAATCCATACATTGCGCATACCACCACGAGCATCATATGCAGTTGTGCTCATCCTTTGCCTCCTTTCATATATAAAAGTATATATAGCAATATACTTTTATATTCTATATAAATAAGAGCCGCATATAAAACGCGACTCTCTCATTTATTCCGTTGGAAATTTGTGATCCATTACATCTTGTAAGGATACGCGTTCCATAACGTGACGGAATTCATCTTGCAAGTACTGCCACAAAGGAGCAGTCAAGCAATCATTAAACATAGGACATGGCTCAACATCATCTTCTAAACAAGATACGAGAGCAATGGAGTCCTCTGCAGCATATAAAATTTCATATACATTGTATTCAGCAGGCGATTTCACCAAGCGATATCCACCGTATTTACCACGGCCACTTTTAACGAGGCCAGCGGAGGATAAGCGAGATACAATCCCCTCTAAGTATTTATCGGAAAATCCTTGGCGTTCAGCAATTTCACGAATTGGTACATTTTTTTCTACCCCGTGCTCTGCAATATCAGCCAATATCCGTAGAGCATAACGCCCTTTAGTAGATATTTTCATAAGTTAACCTCTAAATCATTCATAATATATTTATAGTATATCATAAATTCATACAAAAAATGGTGGGAAATATGGTACACTATACATATATCGAAATATTTTCATTCAGATATAATTTTTAATTTCATATCGGGAGGGTGTTATCTAATGTTAGATAAACTATTTCAACTCAGTGAGCGCGGTACCACTGTTAAAACCGAAATTTTAGCAGGTATTACTACGTTTATCACGATGGCGTACATCCTATTCTTAGCGCCTAACATTCTTAGTCTCGGAGGGATGGATAAAGACGCAGTCCTCATCGCTACAGCCTTAGGTGGTGGCCTTGTAACGATTGCTATGGGTTTATTCGTAAACTATCCTATCGCCCTCGCTCCAGGGGTTGGCCTCTTAGCCTTTTACTCCTTTACCGTAGTTCTCGGTATGGGCGTGTCCTGGCAAACAGCATTGGGTGCTGTATTTATCTCCGGTCTCGTATTCCTCGTATTAACACTTACGTCGATACGCCAAATGATCGTTGAAGGCATCCCAGCCTCTATGAAGGTTGCCATTACTGTTGGTATCGGCCTCTTCATCGCTATCATCGGCTTAAAATTATCCGGCTTGATGGCAATTTCTATTAGTTTGTCTCCAAACTCCTTAGGCCAAGTTGTGCAAACACATGGTAATTTAGTACCTCCAGCATCCGAGGCACTCTTGACGCTCGGTAATTTGCACAATGGTGAAACATTGTTGGCTCTATTCTCCCTCATCTTTACAGCTCTATTGATGGCTCGTAAAATTCAAGGTTCCCTCTTGATTGGTGTGGTAGTAACAACAATTGTATCCTATGCTACTGGCCTTTCCACAATGCCTGAGAACTTCACTGTATTAGCAGTGCCTGATTTCTCTAAAGCAGCATTCCTTCAATTAGATATTCCTGGTGCGCTCCACATGGGCTTAATCACGATTATCTTCTCCTTCACCTTCGTAGAATTGTTCGACTCTATGGGTACTTTGATCGGTACTGCTACAGAGGCGAAAATTGCAGATCCTAAATCTGGTAAATTCCCAGGTCTTGGTAAAGCCATGACTGTCGATGCTATCGGCGTTAGTGCTGGTGCATTGCTCGGTACTTCTACGATTACTGCCTTTGTTGAAAGTGCGGCAGGTGTAGGTGCTGGTGGCCGTACAGGCTTAACGGCTGTTACAACAGGCGTATTATTCTTAATCTGCTTGTTCTTGGCTCCAATCGTATCCTTGGTACCAAATGCAGCCACATCTCCTGTTCTTATCATTGTCGGTGCCCTCATGTTAGGTGCTATCAGAAATATTGACTTCGATGATTGGACAGAAGGCTTCCCTGCATTCCTCGTTATCGTTTTGATGCCGTTCACATACAGCATCGCTAATGGTA
>DXZL01000036.1 GCA_019419725.1 Veillonella sp.
GCTCTAAATGGAGATTGCGGTCTATTAGAACCATCATGTGCCATCCAACGCGCTCTGTAGTCGCCAACTAATGTAACACCACGTTCTTTTGTGGTATCAAAATCAGAACGAATAAAGTCAGTTAAACGAACTACATCTGCTACATTTTGTACACCAGATTCAACATTTACTACTTCGCCATTAGCGCCATTAGGTGTATTGGCCCCTACTGCATTAACAGTTTTGCCATCCTTGGATTTGCCGATTGCTGTAGTTTTGCTGCTGTCTCCGCCACCAAATTTAAGATTAACCCCCACGCGGTATACCCGTTCTTGTGTAGCGCGGTCATCATCGCGATGGTTAAAGATGTTGTTGATACCAAAGTACATCATGGCATTTTTATTGAATCGTTTTTGAACCATTACGTTCCAAATGCCAAATGTTTTCTTTTCATAGGTTTGTTTATTATAAACACCTGCATCACCGGATAAGATATCTGGCCAGTAGTTACCGCCATTGTTAAGGGTATTACTATCAAGCATGTTGATATAGTAATCACCCCAGATGGATCCATTCCAACCGGATTTAGGATTGTCATAAGTAATGCCGATGTCAACTTTGTGCATTGGTTTATCAAGCAATTGACGAGGCATACTTGGATCGCTCTTGTTGATGGCATGCAAGTATGTATAACCTAGCTTACCGGACCAATATTTGCCGAACTTTTGTTGTACTTCCGCTTGAACACCTGTGATTTCTGCTTTACCAATATTTTTAAAGCTGTAAATCATATCTGGGGCCCGTTGGTACTTCGCATCGCCTTTGAGGTATGGCGCAAAGTCCATAAAGTCCCCTGTGAAATACACAGACATATAGTTTTTGATGCGGTTGTGGAATACGCCTACGCGAGCATAAGTATTCTTATTTTCCCCTTCTAAGCTCATGTCAAAATTGACAGACTTTTCAGGTTTTAAATTAGGGTTACCAGCCCAGTACCAACCAAGTTTCGCTACCCCAATCCCTACAGGGTTAGACGCGTACATTTCCCAGTTATACCATAATTCGCCCATACCAGGCTCTGTATAACCAGTGCCTACATTGGCTTTAAATCTACGGTGTGTATTGCCCTTTACGTTATAGGTCATCCCCAAGGACGCAGACAAATTGGAACCAAATAGACTACTATTATCAAAACGAAGAATTGGAGATAAGGTTAAATTCTTATTCACCTGCCAAGTATCAGAAACATAAGCATTTAACTTGCGAATCGTACCACTACCAGTTGTTAAGCGTTGATCACGGCTACGATATTCTTCTAAGAAGGCTTTACCATTTAGCTTAGGTGCTTTTTTACGCATTTCTGGATCGTTAGACTCGCCATATTTAAAGTAGTCACCTACGATATTGGCACGTGTAGCAGATAATACAGGATTTTCTGCTTTTAAACGATCTTCCAAAGCTTTATAACGAGCTTTAAACTCATCCGTTACAGGTTGATTATTAGGGGATGTACTAGACCAATCACTTAATCGACTTTCAGATAAACCATAATTTATATAGTCATCGTATGTAATACCTGGTTTTTGAGCATCTGTTTCAGCACCATAGTATTCATAATCCATATCCCATTGGGGCATGCCACCACCGGAATTGATGAATTTGTAGTCGTGGATATGAGAGTAAACTTTAATGCTATTATCACCTTTACGTCTTACAAGACGGTCAAGTTTATCCACTAACAAGCTCTTATCATAGTCCCATGGATCGATGTACATAGTGCTTGTATTAGGAGAGCTTTTTAAACGGCTACCAGAACCTTCTTCGCGAGCATAGCTCACGCCGTAACTAAGCAAATGATTTTTATTGAGTTGTGTATTCGCATTAGCTCGAATGTCTAATTGACGGTGATCGATATTATCGATATAGCGCAACTCATTGGAGCCTTCATAAGCTGAACGACCAGTATAACTAATGAGGGCTACGTCATTTTCTTTGATGCGGGAGTAGTTAGTTTCAACTGTCCAGTCGCTTTTACCAGCTCGAGAGGACCATTGTAAGTTTGCTGTATTACGGTCCGCAGTACGTTTGAAATGTTGTTGTGGCTCTAAGTCGGAGTCAGAGTGTTTAACATCGCGTACAAGATCTTCTGTATAACGGTTGAGACGCATTTCAAATTTATTTTTATCGTTTGCATCATAAGTTGCTACAAGACCGATATCTGCCGCATCACCATAGTACCGAAGTACATTTGGTTTGAAGTTATGCTTAGCATAATCAAAAGCCATACCTGAGTCACGACGTTTAACGGATGCTAAAACAGGCATAAGATCACGTTTACTACCAGATAAACCGACCTTTAATTTCCCCATTTGACCAGAGTCGGCACGAATGAAAAAGTTTTGGAATGGGAATGCATCACCATCACTCTTGCGTCGCATACCTTCTGCATTTAATTGCAAAGATGGTTTCTTTTGTGCCTTTTTAGTGATGATATTAACTACACCACCTATAGCATCAGAACCGTATTTAGCACTGGCAGCACCTTGAATAACTTCTATACGTTCAACATTTTCTGTACCTAGCCGTTGGACTTCGTCTGCTGCACCAGAGTACTTATCAAAATCGCCGAGTACGGGTTGACCATCTACAAGGATCAGTGTGTGACGCGCTTCGGCACCGCGGATAGATACACCAACACGGCCCATAGCATCAACGGTTCTAGATACACCTGTTTGAGTAAATATAATATCTTCGACGGACTTCGCCTGTTTCTTTTCAATCTCTTTCTTAGTAATGATTTGCACTTGCTGTGAGTTCAATTTTGCTTCTTCTTCTGCCCATGTTCCTTTAACATGAACAACATCCGTAGTAACAGTCGCATTCCCCGCCCACACTACAAGCGGTGCACTAAGCCACAAGGCAACTGCACTAGACAGAATAATGCTACGTTTTGCATGTCCCCACCGGTTCATTGTGCCCTCCTCAATTTCTAACTAACCATATGTTTTGTATCTCATACACAAAATAAAAAAGATACACTTCAGCAACACATAATGATATTGAATATCATTTACATTTTAATGTTAGCAAAGTGTATCTTGCATATCTACTCCGAAAAGACCAAAAATATACATTTCGGACAATATTAAGTTTTTATAACCTACTAGTTCTAGACCTTAAACACTTATATTTTAAATATTACTAATACTATAATGCATGTCTTGGTTTAGTTTGAAGGTATTTATACTTTACGATAAGCACTAGGCGTTACACCTGTGGCCTCTTTGAATGCACTAGTAAATTTACTACCATTCTCGTAGCCTACGGCATTAGCAATTTCTAAAATAGATTGATCTGACTCTTGAAGCAAGTGCTTAGCTGCATTAATACGACATTCCTTTAAATAGTGATGGATTGTCGTACCATATACCCCTTTAAAACAACGCTTTAATGTTGATGTAGGAATATCAAATTGGTCAGACAAGGAATCTATGGTTATCCGTTTCATAAACTGTGTAGATATATATTCATTAACAGCTTTTACAATATCTACTTGTTGTTTACGATAGGAGCTTCTTTTTTCATGATTAGTTGTAGAAATAATAGATAATAATAAGAAAATTTCAATAACTTTTAATTTAAAATAGTGCCCCTTAATTTGATCAGGCACTTTATATAAGCTAGAAAAAATCTGGCGAACAGATTCCGTCTCTTCCATCATCATACCAAAGTCAGAATGCTCACAGAATCGATTTGCTAGCTGAGTTAAATCAATACGGGTCTCAGTAACAAGGGTATCTAAAATAGGCTGAGCTTTTTCAACATCTACGAGTAATACAATCCCTTTAAAGAGCTTTGTAGGGAAGTAGTTCTCATGTTGATAATCAGCATGAATATGCCATCCTATGGACATATCTCCTGGTCCCATATATAAATAATCACCAGATGTAAACTTGCACTCAATGCGCCCCTCTTCACAATGATTTATGGCAAACGTCTTTGTATGTGATTTTGCATAAAATTGAATTGTTTCTTGCTTCACATCAAGGAACATCAAATCGATACCGTCAAACACTGTATGTCTCGACATAGAATTTCCTGCATGTGAAACTGCATGATTATGTGGATTCATACGATCACCATATACACAAATACTATAAAAATTACTAAATACATAATTATTATAGTATACTTATTGATATCCATTGTCAAATTATAAATAGTAATAATTCATTTTTCTTTAATAATATAAGTTTTCCTATTTGTAATCCATATAAGATATTTTCAGTAATATATAAGACTTTGTTCATTAGACTCTATGCATTACACCGCCTACCTATGTATTATTGATTTTACAATAAAATAAGCCTTGCAAGTTAAACCAATGCAGTCTAACTTACAAGGCTATATTTAGAATTATCAGAGATAATTCTTTATTTTTTTGTTTTTACAATAAAGACTAATGCTATAACATGACCAATCCATACAAAGGCCATAACACCAAGTGCGATGGGCATATCTTGACTGAAATACGCACCAATTGCCATTATTGTACTCACAGATAAGAGAATGGACAACTTTGTCCGCAACGTTAACGCTTTATCGCGTTCATAAGCACCAACAGTCTTTTGATATAAACTAGATTCTAAGAACATTTTATGAAAACGTTCAGATCCTCGAGCTAAACAAAACAAGGTAAGCATATAAAAAGGTACTGTTGGCAATAGTGGTAATACGATACCCGCTGTACCAAGAGCAAAGCTAATAGCCCCTAAAGTAAGGAATATATATCGTATTACAACATTACTATGTTGCTCAGTTGTTTTCATTACTCCTCTTCTACGTAGTTAATAACTTTACCTTTTGTTTTAATAAAGTTTGGAATAATAAGTACAAGAGCTGCAATCGCTACGATACCATAGATACCAGCCATACCAATCCATTCGAATGCATGACCAAGTACAAGACCCATTACGGCAAAGTCTGCATCACCAAATGTTGTATTTTGGAAACCTAATTGACCAAGAACTGGCAATGCCAATGCTGGCAAGAAGGTAATAGCCAAACCATTAAGGAATGCACCTACTGCAGCACCACGACGGCCGCCTGTAGCATTACCATAGATACCTGCTGTTGCACCGCAGAAGAAATGAGGTACAAGACCAGGAATGATTAATACGCCACCTACAGCTCCAAGGATGAGCATACCGATGATACCGCCGATAAAGGAGCTAATGAAGCCCAATACTACCGCTGTTGGAGCATATGTAAAGAATACTGCACAGTCTACTGCTGGGATTGCATTAGGGATAATTTTTGTTGCAATACCTTGGAATGCAGGAATTAAATCACCTAAGATCATACGTACACCGGAGTATACGATTGTTACACCTACAGCAAAGTTCATTGCACTCATAACAGCATATAAGTAAGGACTCATATCACCAGATAAAGTAGCTACAAACTCAGAACCAGCCGCAAAAGCTGCAATCAAGTAGAATACAATCATAGTTAATGCTGTAGATAATGTAGAATCACGTAAGAAGCCCCATTTTTCTGGAATTTCAATGTCTTCTGTACTATCGTCTGCTTTACCGACATATTTAGCTACCCAAGCGGATAAATAATAACCTAAGCTACCAAAGTGACCGATGGCAATTTCATCGCCCTCTGTAACCTTAGATGTATAGCTTTGACCAATTGCTGGAGAAATAGCAGACCAAGCGCCCATCAAGAAACCACCTACAAGGATGAGTTCCATACCGGACAAACCTGCAGTACCGAGTACGGCAGACATAAGACAAGCCATAAATAAGCTATGGTGACCTGTTAAGAACACATATTTGAACTTGGTGAAACGAGCAATACATAAGTTCATCAATAAGCCTACTACGAGAATAGACATCGTTTCAACGCCAAGTACCTTTTGTGCTACAGCCACGATAGCTTCGTTGTTTGGTACTACACCAGTAATATGGAAGCCATGCTCAATCATCTTACCTAGTGGATCAAGATTGTTAACGATAACACCTGCACCAGCTGCGAGCATCAAGTATCCAAGAATAGGTTTTAATGTACCAGTCATTACCTTATGAAACGGGCGTTTCAAGGCAATCAAACCTATACATGACATAATACCAATCAAAAGTGCTGGTTGAGACAGCACATCACGTAAGAACTCTAATACCATTTCCATGGCACTACCTCCTATATATAGTTGTTACATTATTGAGCTGCTTGTTTCAATGCATCAAGAATATCTTCAGTGATTTTCTTTTTATTAATATAGCTGCGAACAATAGCGACATTCTTGTCTTCAAATTGTTCAGCTAACTCTTTTACAGTTACAATAAGGTCCGCTTTACGACCTTGTGCGGCATTAAAATCAATAGATTCAACTTGTGCATCAATACCATTTTCAGCACAGATTTCTTCAATTTTCATTTTTAGCATCAAGCTAGAACCAATGCCATTACCGCATACAGTTAATACAGAAATCATACTTGCCTCCTACTAAACGTATTCTTGATCTTCTAAATGCTCGGCCAAGAATGCTTGTACATCTTCAATACTTTCAAAATCAGCAGCCGCATCTAAAAACTCATCATCCTCAAATAATGTAGCAATATCTGTCAACAACTGAATATGTTCATCCTTGTTTGGAGCACATAAAAACAACGCAACAGACACAGGATCATTGTCAGGACTACCAAAATTCAATGGTTTTTCTAAGGTTACCAATGCCGTACCTACACGTTTTGCCCCATTTTCCGGACGAGCATGTGGCATCGCAAGACCTGGTGCCAATACAATATATGGCCCCATTTCACGTACTACTTCAACCATAGCCTCCGTATAAGATGGATCAGTAAAACCAGCATCAACCATGAGTTGGCCACCGTGACGAATTACCTCTTCCCACGTTTCTGCAGGATAATGAAAAGATACATTATCCTCAGATAGTAAATCTTGTAACAAGCTAACACCTCCTGAATTTACTTACGTACATACTTTTATTATATCCATTCTGTGAGTTTTTTCATATAACAAAATAGGAATAAGGCTATAAAAAAGAATAAAACAAACATTTTACTGTTTATTTTTATAATGTATTACAAAAAATTCTATAAATGAATATCTAATTATTATCATGAATTTTTATTAATACAATAATCCTATCTTAAATTTTATTCTTTTCCTGTAGCAACAATAATTTCTATAGAATTTTATACACTGTACACAATACCCATACGTGTATGTATATTGTATATATATAGAAAATTCTCTATACTTAGATAAGGTTATATTACCTATAAAATAGAATAAGGAGATTTTATGCAAACATCTATAAAAGCATTAATACTATGTGTAATACTATGTATTTCATTGGTAACGGCGTTGCAATTTGGATCTACGTTTATTCCTTTGGAGCAAATCATTCAGGCCCTTATGTCTATGGCTGATCCCAATGCCACGGCTACAATGACAGATACGATTATTACGGATATACGATTACCTCGACTCATCTATTCAGTCTTAACAGGTATAGGCTTATCCCTTGTTGGTTTACTAATGCAGACTGTTACCCGAAATGCACTCGCTGATCCCTATGTATTAGGTGTTTCATCAGGTGCTAGTACAGGCGCTGTGTTTGCCATTATCATGGGAGGTCTACCGCTATTAGGTGCCTATAACACACCTGTTTTTGCAGCTTTAGGTGCGGCCCTCTCTATTATTTTGGTATTGCTTTGTGTTGGTAAAAGTAATAGTCCTGTAAAGCTTATCCTCATCGGTATGGGCATGACTGGTATATTCTCTGCTCTAACTATGATGATTATTTACGGGGCAAAACACGAAGCACAAGTTCGTAGTGCCATGTTCTGGTTATTAGGTAGCTTTGCCGGTATACAATGGGGTGATTTACCACTAACAGCCATCATTGTGACATTATTTATGTTATATATCTACCTATTTAACCAAGATTTAGATGTATTATTACTAGGCAATCACGAAGCAGCGCAAATGGGCTTATCTGTAAAACAGTTACAGTTGAGCATTGTCATTATATCCTCTATTGTTATTGCTACATTAGTATCCAAGGTCGGTGTAGTTGGATTTATTGGCCTTATTATTCCTCATTTAGCGAGAATCATAGGCGGTCCAAAGCACAAACACACCTTACTATTCAGTACACTCATCGGCAGTATCGTGATGATTTGGTCCGATGTATTATCTAGGGCCCTCTATAGTCCAGAAGAAATCCCTATCGGGGTGCTCACATCCCTACTAGGGGCTCCATTATTTATTTGGATTATTATGAATCGTTACAAGCACAATGGTTAGTGTATATCATATTTATAGGAGATACTATGTATCAAATTAATCAGCTGTCCTTCTCCTATGAGAAGAAAGAAGTGTTAAAGAATATTTCTGTAACATTTCCTAGTAATAAAATAACGGCCATCATCGGGCCGAATGGATGTGGTAAGTCCACATTACTGAGCCATCTGTACCGACTACTACCATCAAAAGATAAAATTATATTGAATCAAAGGCCATTAGAATCGTATAAAGGCCGCGAATTTGCTCAATTAGTAGCCGTTCTAACACAATCAAGAGATTCTATGATTGATGATTTTCTCGTAAAAGATATCGTTCTTATGGGTCGTTATCCTTACAAACAACACTTCGGCACATATAGCTCAGAGGATGTAAAAATCGCAGAGCATTATATGCATGAAGTAGGTATTACTCATTTAGCAGATGAAGAAATTCATCATTTATCAGGTGGCGAAAAGCAACGTGTATTCATCGCCAAAGCATTAACTCAAAAACCTCAAATTCTACTCTTAGATGAGCCTACAAACCATCTAGATATGAAATATAAAATAGCACTGATGAAACAATTGCGAGCGTTTACAGGCACAACTATCGTAGTCTTACACGACTTGAATTTAGCCGCTCAATATTGCGATCATGTGGTGATTATGAACGAGGGAACAATCCTAAAGGAAGGTTCCCCTACGGAGGTGTTAACACCTGAAATTCTTGAACCCATATTTGAAGTTCCTTTCAAAACATCTTGGGATGAAGGGCGCTATCATTTATATTATTAATTCAAAAGAAAGGGCTTACTATGTTCCAAAAATTAAGAAAATCAAAAAAATTGTTATTAGTTGTTATGGCATGCGCAACCTTTGCTATTGCTGGTTGTGGTTCTGATACAACTAAGAACACTGCTGATAATGGCAATGCGGTAACATGGAGTGAAACATTTGACGGTACTAAAACTGACTTTGCTGTAAAATCCGCTCCTACCCATGCAGTATCCATGTCCCAAGCAACTACAGAAATGATGCTCCAACTAGGTCTTGAAGATAAGATGGCTGGTACAGCTTTCAAAGAAGAAGAAATCTATCCACCTCTACAAGCGGCCTATGACAAGGTAAAAGTATTATCCGACAAATGGCCGTCCTACGAAGTATTCATGTCCGTAAAGCCAGACTTTGCAACAGGCTGGCCTGACTCCTTCAGCAAACGCGCTATTCCTGCAGATAAAATGATTGCTCAAAAGGTTAACATATGGCTTCCTGAATCCATGTTATCTACAAAAGCAGATTTAGAGACTAACTTTAATGACATGATTAAATTAGGCGAAATCTTCGGCGTTAAACCTAAAGCTGAAGAATGGGTTGCAAGTCAACGTAAAACGTTAGCAGCTATCCAAGCTAAATTAAAAGACTTACCTCGTAAACGGGTATTCATTTATGACTCTGAAGATGGCCAACCATTCACAGCCTTCGAAGGTTACACTACAAACATCTTGAAACTTATCGGTGCTGATAACGTAATGAGCGGTTTAGGCGTTGATAAAACATGGGCTAAAGGTTCTTGGGAAACTGTAATTGCTCAAAATCCTGATTACATTATTATTGCTGACTATGGTAACTCCATTCGCAACGATGATGATTTCCAACAAAAAATTGAAAAAATCAAATCTAACCCTCAACTTCAAGATATCACTGCTGTAAAAGAAGGTCATTTCATTCGTGTAAAACTATCTGAGATCACACCTGGCGTTCGTACAGTAGATGCTTTAAAACGTTTAGCTGAAGAAATTCACGGCGTAAAAATCGACTAACGATTTACTCAGCTATGAAAGTATTCTATTAACTAGTCCTATAAGTTAATAAAATTATATATAGTATTAGATAGTATTTGTCCTAGGTAGTTAAATATACTGTGACATATACTATATGTAACGGAAAAGGTCCCAATTCATTGAATTGGGACCTTCTTCGTACTGCTTTGTATTGCACACAGCATATGGTTAGAGAGTAGAGATGTGTTGTAGTTGAAAGATTTAAATAATGGGTTATTGTAACATAGATTAAAAGTTTATTATGTTGTATATGCTGTGACAATGCCTTATTTATGCATTTCTAGTACATTGTTGCCTATAGCGTTTATCATTATTGGCCTTGATGGCCATAATTAATGGTTTGAGTGAAAGAAACTCTTCATCACTAAGTCGAATGGTTCTACCAATACGTTTAATCGGATTACGTGGGCGCCCGGCACCGCGTCTAGTTCCACCCCATGCCATATACATACCTCACTTTTCACTTGAAAAACTCCTTCTACCGATAGTATAACCTCCGTTACATAAGTATGCAATAGCTATTCATTATAAACAGTCCTAAAACAACTATTAAACAAGTAATAAACCGCATTTATTAATAAAACGCATAATCAAGAAAAGCACATATTTATAAGCATTTCTCTATATTCAACTTGAAATCTAACATTAACGTTGCCAAATATAGATAAATCGCTTTTATAGAATATAGTATTTAAAACCTAGTGTATATCAACATTCTTTGATGACAGGTTCATAATAAACTAAAAAAAATAGTAAAATCTAATTGATAAATTGTATAACTCAATTAATCCAATTCTTAAACAACAGAACTAAAAAAAGACTGCTCTCGCAGTCTTTTTTAGTTTTATATAGCTATTTATTAACCAAATAATAAGTGACCGATTTCATAAGCAATAGCCGCTACAATACCAGATAATGGAATTGTTACAAACCAAGCTAACACCATCGATCTTGCTACGCCCCAGTTAACAGCTTTAAGACGTTTAGAGGAACCTACGCCAAGCAAGGAACCACTTACAACGTGTGTCGTACTTACAGGTAAATGTAAGAATGTAGCTGTAAAAATAGTGATAGCAGAGTTTAAGTCAGCAGCAAAACCATTAATTGTTTCTAGTTTGAAAATCTTAGTCCCCATGGTAGAGATGATTTTCCAACCACCCACTGCTGTACCCATGGCCATAGCCGTAGCACAACAAAGTTTAACCCATAACGGTACATCCAATGTATCAATGAAGCCACCGCTAAGCAAGGTCAAGGTAATAATCCCCATCGCCTTTTGCGCATCATTAGAGCCATGAGAGAACGCCATCATGACAGCAGACACAATTTGCATGGATCTAAATCTATCATTTAGTACAATTGGAGAGAATCTACCAAAGATAAGCAACAATACTTTCATCACAATATAGCCACCAATCATGGCTACAATTGGAGATAAAATAAGGGATAAGAAAATTTTTAAAATACCTGCCTCATTTAAGGCATCAAAGCCTACGGACCAGCCTACAGCACCGATGATACCACCGATAAGCGCATGAGATGAGGAGCTCGGAATCCCCCAATACCATGTAAGCAAGTTCCATGTAATGGCACCGATAAGAGCAGCCGAAATGATTCCACTATTGATAAGAGATGCAGACATTACGATATCGCCACCGATTGTCTTTGCAACCCCTGTACTAACCATGGCCCCCAAGAAATTGAGTGCTGCCGTCATCATAATAGCCTTTTTAGGCTCAATAGCACGGGTCGAAACAGATGTGGCAATGGCGTTCGCCGTATCGTGGAAGCCATTGATATAGTCGAAGGCTAATGCTAAAAATACTACTAGCCATACTAAATAATGAGACTCAAGCATATTTCAATACTACCCGGCGGAATGTACCTACCAAATCTTCGCATCCATCGATTACATCCTCCATGGCGCTAAGGATTTCCTTCCATTTGATAATTTCAATAGGATCTGTACACTCAGTGAAGAGCTTAGCCATTTCTTCGTGGTAAATATTATCCGCTTCAGACTCAAGTTTCAATACTTGGTGTACACGGCCTTCTACCTTTACATGGTCCTTTTTAAGGCTGCTCATATAACCAATAGATTTGTTAATATGTTTAACGCATTTTACAACGATTTCACTCATACGGATAGCACCATCACTTGGATTACCAACATGGTACATAACCATTTTATCCATAATTTCTTTAATATTATCCAATGTAGTATCCAATTGGTCGATTAGAAGCTGAATATCTTCGCGATCCATTGGGGTAATGAATGTTTTACGCAAACGTTCTACAGTTTCGGTTACTAATTCATCGGCAGCTTTTTCCTTTGTATCAATTTCAAGAAAAGCCTCTTCTTTAGAGATTTCGCCTTTAAACACACGCTCCATCATCTCTGCACTTTCATATGTAAGAGCAGCATGATTTTCTAAAATACTGAAAAATTTTTCTTCTTTTCCTTTTAATTTAAAAGCCATGAAGATCC
>DXZL01000037.1 GCA_019419725.1 Veillonella sp.
AATATACTACACTGACTCTACGTTAACTATATCATACGTACTAGTATTACTCAATAAAAAACGACCCCAAATGGGGTCGCTTTCAGTAAGCCTATGCTTATCAAGAAATTACTAATGTAATCTCTTATTTTAACCAGCTCATCAAATTACGAAGTTCTGCACCAACTGGTTCGATTGGATGGTTAGCAGCTGCTTCACGATGTTCTTTAAGGAATTTTTGACCATTTTTGGAATCAGCCAAGAATTCGTCAGCGAATTTACCAGATTGGATATCAGCCAAGATTTGTTCCATAGCTTTTTTAGTATCTGCAGTAATTACGCGAGGACCTGCATGGTAGTCACCATATTCAGCAGTGTTGGAAATGGAGTGGCGCATTTTTTGGAAGCCACCTTCGTAGATAAGGTCTACAATCAATTTCATTTCATGCAAGCATTCGAAGTAAGCATTTACAGGTTCATAACCAGCTTCTGTTAATACTTCGAAACCAGTTTTGATCAATTCAGTAACACCGCCGCACAATACAGCTTGTTCACCGAAGAGGTCAGTTTCAGTTTCGGATTTGAAGTTAGTTTCCAAGATACCAGAACGTCCACCACCGATACCAGAAGCCCATGCTAATGCAACTTCTTCAGTATCACCAGATGGATCTTTTTCTACAGCGTACAAGCAAGGAACACCGGAGCCTTCTTGATATGTACGACGTACTAAATGACCAGGACCTTTAGGAGCTACCATGAATACGTTGATGTCTTCACGAGGTACGATTTTACCGAAGTGAATGTTGAAGCCGTGAGCAAATGCCAAGTATGCACCTTGTTTCAAGTTAGGAGCGATATCTTGTGCATATACGTCTGCTTGTAATTCGTCAGGAATCAATACCATAACGATGTCAGCACCTTTAACTGCTTCTGCAGTTTCTTTTACTGTAAGGCCTGCTTCTTCTGCAGCTTTCCAGCTAGAAGAACCACCACGAAGACCAATTGTTACGTCCATACCATTTTCTTTTAAGTTCAATGCATGCGCATGACCTTGAGAACCGTAACCTAAAACTGTAATTTTTTTGCCTTCCAATTTGCTCAAATTACAATCTGCATCATAATAAACTGTAGTACCTAAAATTTTACCTGCCATACTAGACAACCTCCAAAATATATTCAATAGAATATTTAATATATATACTGTACACAATCTCACAAATAAATGCAAGATTTGTAGTGTATATCGTAATTTATCGAATAGTCAAATAGACTAATCTACAACTTAAATTTGTACCCTTTTTGTATTAAGAAAAAATGAATTATCCTAATTTTAGCTCTTATTTAACTATAATCCATGGGCGATTTTTCTCCCATACAACAGATACATCAATACCAAATACGTCGCTTAGAATTTCATCTGTTAAGATGTCCCGCTTCTTGCCTTTATACACAATGAGGCCATCTTTAATAATAGCTACATGTGTAATACTGGGCATAATCTCTTCAATTTGATGAGATACATAAATAAAAGGCTTATGTTCCTCTCGTGCCATATTCTCAACAGTTGCTAAGAATTGCTCGCGAGCAGGCAAATCAAGACCAGAGCAAGGCTCATCTAAAATAAGCAAATCTGGATTAGCCATAATAGCGCGTGCTAATAATACGCGGCGCTGTTCACCAGCAGATAGTGTATGAAATCTATGGCCTTCCAAATAGGACAAACCAAACTCAGACAATAATTGCAGTCCTCGTTCGCGCACCTCAGGATCTACCTTCTGATAGATACCGATACTGTTAAAGGCACCAGAAATAACAACATCTTCTACCACTTGTTTATCCAAGGTAGACTGAAATTGTCCAAGCGCCGAACTAACAAAGCCTAATCGCGCCTTGATCTTAGGCCATGCATATTTGCCAAATTCATGACCAAATACGCGTAATAGACCTGTTGTAGGAATTTGGTAAGCTGGAATCATGCTGAGCATCGTCGATTTACCAGCCCCATTGAGACCTAATAAGGCCCAATTCTCCCCTTCTTCAACATGCCAATTAATGCCTTTTAAAATTTCGCGGCCGTCACGACGAAACTTAACGTCTTCATAATGGAGTAATTCACTACTCACACAACCATCTCCTAAATCTTTTCTCCACGGCTCATTGCGGTAATGCCAGTTTTGGCAATTTCAAGGACACCATAGGTTTCCATAATTTGAATGAAACCGCGTAATTTTTCTACGCTACCAATTACTTCAATAATCATAGAAGTAGGAGAAATATCGAGTACATTGCCACGATATACATCGGCAATTTGTACAATTTGAGAGCGTGTTGCAGCAGTTGCTTTTACCTTGATAAGCATTAACTCACGGCATACCACATCATGATCTTCAAAAACTTTAACCTTTACAACATCAATGAGCTTGTAAATTTGTTTTTGAATTTGGTCTAAGATGCGATCATCTGCCTCAACGGTGAGGGTAATACGAGCGTAGCCTGGTGTATTTGTAATACCAGATGTCATCTTTGTAACATTAAAACCACGACGGTTAAAGAGTGCCAATATACGTGCACCAATGCCTGCTGTATTTTTTGCAATTACTAAGACTTGATGTTCTCTCGCCATTATAGCACCCCTTTCTTGCCCATCATACCGCTTACGGTACCACCAGCTGGAATCATCGGCAATACATTATCTTCTCTTGCTACACGGCAATCCAAGATGATACTTTCATCAGATGTAATGAACGATTTAAATTCTTTATTGAAATCCTCTACATTATCGATACGAGCGGCTTTCAAATTAAAGGCATCTGCCAATTTCAAGAAGTCTGGGCTCGTTTCCAAATCTACATAAGAATAACGGCGGTCATTAAAGATTTGTTGCCATTGACGAACCATGCCAAGGTAACCATTATTAATGATAACAATCTTAATTGGTAAATTATATTGGCGAACCATCATGAGCTCTTCGAAGGTCATTTGGAATCCACCATCACCAACAACAAGGATGACTTGTTTATGAGGTGCCCCCACTTGAGCCCCAATTGCAGCTGGTAAACCATAGCCCATGGTACCTGCACCACCAGATGTAACAATGGTATGAGGTTTTTTATGAGTTAAGAATTGAGCCGCCCACATTTGATGTTGGCCTACGTCAGTTACAATAACTGCATCCTCTTTAGCAATCTTGTTAAGTTCAGATAATACGTATTGTGGATGTAATACACCATCTTTAGATTCAGGAATTACCATAGGATATTCCGCTTGCCATTCACGAATTTGTCCGATCCACGCTTCATGAGTTGTAGGTTCTACAAGCGTATTAAGTTCAGATAAAACTCGCTTCAAGTCACCTACAATTGGTACGTTAATAGTAACGTTTTTATCAATTTCTGCTGGGTCGATATCGATATGAATGATTTTAGCTTTTTTACAGAAGAAATCTGGATGACCTGTAATGCGGTCGTGGAAACGAATACCGGCCGCAATAACAAGGTCTGCTTCTTCTGTACTATTATTAGCCGCTACAGAGCCATGCATACCCACCATACCAAGAGCAAGCTCATGGTTACCTGGGAAACCACCAAGGCCAACTAATGTATTTGTTACAGGAATTTGAGCCTTTTCTGCCAATTCCTTTAACTCATCCATAGCGCCAGATTTCAATACACCGGCACCGGCAATGATGAGCGGACGTTTCGCATTTTTAATGAGTGTAGCCGCTTTCTTAATTTGCCCTTGATGACCTTTATAGGTTGGATCATACCCTTCAAGATGGATAGGTACTTCATATAATTTATTGTATTCTGTCATGGATATTTTTTCTGTTTGAACATCCTTAGGAATATCGATAAGAACTGGCCCTGGACGACCTGTACTAGCAATAAAATACGCTTCTTTAATGATGCGAGGTAAATCGCGAATATCTTGAACAAGATAGTTATGTTTTGTAATCGGCATGGTAATACCTTGGATATCTGCTTCTTGGAAGGAATCCTTACCAATAAACGGACGACCAACCTGACCAGTAATGGCCACCATAGGTACAGAATCCATGTAAGCAGTCATAATACCTGTAACAAGATTTGTCGCACCAGGACCGGACGTAGCAAGGCATACACCTACTTTTCCAGATACGCGTGCATAACCATCTGCTGCATGGGCTGCACCTTGTTCATGACGAACAAAATAATGTTTAATTTCAGGGAAGCTATAAATTTCATCATAAATTGGAATTACCGCGCCACCTGGATAACCGAACATGTCGGTTACACCAAGGCGATGCAATGTTTCAAGGACAATGCGTGCCCCATTGATTGTTTCTGCGCTCATAGGAACCCTTTCGACCAGCTATTCAGATAAAATCTCGCTGGAATTTAAACGTTTAATAATGTAACCATTATTTTTGAAAGTATCAATAATGTGTTGGATGTGCTCTTCACCATTTGTTTCTACAGTCACTTGCAATTCCACTTCATGGAAGCGATCAAGGTTTTTAAACTGATTATGATCAAGTTTAATAACGTTTGCATCCGCATCTGCAAGCATTTGAGATACAGCAACTAATTGACCTGGTTTATCAGGAAGATTAACAGAGAACGTGAAGATACGACCACGCAATACGAGACCTTTATTGATCATAGAGGAAATAGTAAGTACATCGATATTACCACCGCTAACAATAGCCACTGCCTTTTTGCCTTTACAGTCTAATTTTTTTAGACCTGCTAATGGTAAAATACCGGAGTTTTCTGCTACTAATTTATGTTTTTCTACAAGCAACAAAAATGCTTCCATCAATTCATAATCAGAGACAGTAACAATTTCATCTACATATTTCTTAATATATTCTAATGTAGTTTCGCCGATTTGACGTACAGCTGTACCATCTGCGATAGTTGCCACCTCACGAAGTGGTACAGGATGATCTGCTTTTAACGCAGCAATTGCACTTGCTGCACCTTCAGGTTCTACACCAATAATTTTAATGCTAGGATTTTTTAATTTTGCAGCAGCTGCGATACCAGAAACAATACCGCCACCACCAACAGGAACTAGCAATACATCCGCATCAGGCAATTCCTCAAGAACTTCTAATGCGATTGTACCTTGCCCTTCGATAACATCTTCGTCATCAAAAGGATGGACGAACACATATCCGTGCTCTTGTTGTAATTCCATCGCTTTTTGGTAAGCTTCATCATAAATTTCACCATGCAGAACTACTTCTGCACCATATTGTTTTGTGGCATTCACCTTAATGAGAGGCGTATGCTTTGGCATGACGATTGTCGCTTTAATGCCTAGACGTTTTGCAGCAAGCGCTACACCTTGCGCATGGTTACCGGCAGACGCGGCAATAACGCCGCGCGCCTTTTCTTCTTCTGTTAATTTTGCAATTTTATTATATGCACCACGAACCTTAAAGGAACCTGTTATTTGCAAGTTTTCTGGCTTGATATATACATCATTGCCACTTTCATCGGAGAACACATCACTGTGAAGCAGTTTTGTTTTTACAGTAATTGTGCTAAGTCTCTCACGAGCTTCCATAAAATCATATAACTTATGCATCTGCACCATCTCCTCTAGTTAGTATTAATGAAAGTCTACTATTAGTCTTCAAATACTTCGATAGCACCTTGTGCTGCAGAGGATACGTGAAGAGCGTATTTTTTTAGATATCCAGTTACATTGGATTTGAATGGTTTCAATGCTGCTTTACGGCGAGCGATTTCATCGTCAGATACAGCTAATTCCAATTTGCCATTTGGAATATCGATATTGATGATATCACCATCTTCAACAACAGCGATTGTGCCACCTGCAGCCGCTTCTGGAGATACGTGACCAATGGATGCACCACGAGTAGCGCCGGAGAAACGACCGTCAGTCAACAATGCTACATCTTTATCAAGACCCCTACCTGCGATCATGGATGTTGGTGTTAACATTTCACGCATGCCAGGGCCGCCTTTAGGACCTTCGTAACGGATAACTACCACATCACCTTTTACGATTTTACCGCCTGTAATAGCTTCAACAGCTTCTTCTTCGCTGTTGAATACCTTTGCTGGGCCAGAGTGAACGAGCATATCTTCATCTACGGCACCTGCTTTTACAACGGACCCATCTACAGCAAGGTTACCTTTAAGAACGGCAATACCACCTGTTTCATGAACAGGATTATTCCAAGGATGAATAACATCTTCATCAGTTACATGAGCTACCGCTGCAATTTCACCTTGTGTTTTAAGAGCTACAGTTTTGCAATCTGTATGTAAACGACCATTTTCTGCTAAACGTTTTAACACAGCAGATACGCCACCTGCAGCATACAAGTCTTCGATGAAGTATTTACCAGATGGAGAAAGTTTGGACAATTGAGGTGTGTTTTGTGCAATGCGATCGAAGTCGTCCAAGGACAATGGTACACCTGCTTCGTGAGCGATAGCTGGCAAATGAAGTGCTGTATTAGAGGAACCACCCAACGCCATATCTAGCGCTACTGCATTTTCAAAGGCTTCGCGTGTCATAATGTCTTTAGGACGAAGGTTTGCTTTCAATACTTCTACTGCTTGCATACCTGCTAATTTAGCAAGACGTAAACGTTCAGAGTATACTGCTGGAATTGTACCATTGCCAGGAAGACCCATACCAAGAGCTTCTGTTAAGCAGTTCATTGTATTAGCTGTGTACATACCAGAGCAAGAACCACATGTAGGACATGCTGTATTTTCGATTTCAGCTAACTCAGCATCACCCATTTCACCAGTTTGATGTTTACCTACTGCTTCGAATACATCAGACAAACCGATTTTTTTGCCATTATGTACGCCTGCAAGCATAGCACCACCAGACACGAATACGGATGGAATGTTAAGACGAGCTGCAGCTATCAACATACCAGGTACTACTTTATCGCAGTTTGGAATGAACACCATAGCATCAAATGGTGTTGCCATAGCTGTTGCTTCGATGGAATCAGCGATGATATTACGAGTTACCAAGGAGTATTTCATACCGATGTGGTTCATCGCCAAGCCGTCACAAATACCAATTGTATTGAACTCGATTGGCACACCACCTGCGTTGCGAATGCCGTCTTTTACGGCTTGTACAATATTTTTCAAGCCCACGTGACCAGGGATAATTTCATTGAAAGAGTTCGCAATACCAATGACTGGTCTGCCCATTTCTTCATCAACAAAACCAAGAGCTTTTAGCAAAGATCTATGTGGTGCACGTGCTACGCCTGTTTTTAAATTGTCACTTCTACAACTCATGTTAATCTCCTCACTTTTCTTGAAAGCATCCACTTGGACACTTTTCAACTTAATAAAAAAAGACGATTCTTATGAATCGTCTTAAAAGTTTACAAATGATATTCCTTTTGTTTACAGAATTCCTAAATACATAAACAAACCTATGTACCCCTTGGAATATATACACATAAGAAACAAACTATATAGTCAAATCTTATTGATTGTATATTAAACCATTCGTGGAACCTTTAAGACAAAAACGTGTTAAGTTGTTGTTCATAATTCGAATGTCTTTAATAATCACGACGAGCGCGATAATCAACAAGCTAATGACTAAACCCAACATGTTTCCTCCTAAAGTAATCTGTAATCATAGAATAATAATAACACTTTATATAATGTCGTGCAATAAATATTCTATAGATTTATTATATAAATTTTTAAAGTTTACCATATATAAAAACTATAGCAATAACAATAATACACTACCTATCTAATACATATAGAAAATAAATCGATAACAAACGCCTAAACAGGTAGGGCAAATAAAAAATCCCCCACTACTGTGAGAGATTTTTGAATATTATAGAATACCGAATAGCCACATGCCAAAGGTACCGCCCCAGAAGTGAATTAAGAAGCTAACCACAGAAATAGCAAGGCCTACACGCCACCATGTTCCTTGTGGTACATAACCAGCACCGAAGAAGATTGGCGTTACACCAGAACTATAATGTGTTAATGTACAGCCAGGGCTGTTCATCAAACCAAAGAGCAAGATGGTAAATGGAATTGGTGCGCCCATTGCCACCAAGATAGCTGCAAAGGCGGAGAATAACGCTGTAATACGAGCTGTACCACTGGCAAAGAAATATTGAGAGTATACAAAGGTTGCAGAGATAATAAAGGATGCCCAGAACCAATCAATACCTACAAGATGTTGACTTACAAAATCAGCAAATACTGCAACAACACCGAGCTTGCCAAGTAAACCAGCCATACCAACGAGGGTACCCATCCAGATAAGAATATCCCAACCGGTGCGTTCACCTAGAATATCTTCCCAAGTAAGGGATCCTGTAACTACACAAGCAAGTACGCCCATCATAGCAACTACAGTAGGATGTAACTTCGTCCAAATCGCTGTGGACCACAGCAAAATACAAAGTACAAAAATAATAGCCACTGAAATTTCAGCCTTTGTAATAGGACCTAGTATATCTAGCTCTTTTTGGGCCATTACCGCTGCTTGAGGTGTCTCCTTAATTTCAGGCGGATAGATTTTATAAATAAACCAAGGCATCAAAATCATGCAAATTACACCAGGGATTACACCTGCTTGGAACCATTCCCACCATGAAATATCATAGCCAAATAATTTTGCACCTAAGGATGTAATCAATAAGTTACCACTACAAGCAGTTAAGAAGATTGTTACAGTAATGGTGTTTATCGTATGAGCCGTAGTCATCAAGTACGTCCCAATACGACGGGCCGTACTACCATTTGGCTCAGAATCAAAGGCTAAGGAAATGTTTTGCACAATTGGAAAAATAATACCGCCCCCACGAGCTGTATTAGATGGCGTAGCAGGAGAAATAATAAGATCCGTACAAGCCAATGCATAAGCTAACTTTAAGGAACTAGTACCAAAGGAGCGAATCAAAGTATACGCGATACGCTTACCAAGGCCAGAATTAATAATGCCTCTAGAAAAGAATACAGCTGCTACGATAAGCCATACATTGGCTTCAGCGTAACCACCTAATGCTTGCACCATGGTAATAGAATTTGTTGCTACCGCCGCAACAATACCAAAGAGTGCCATAATGCCTGTTGGCCAAGGTCTTAAAATAAAGCCCACAATAGTAGCCGTGAAGATAGCTAATAAATGCCAACCTTCAGGCTTAATTGCCTCCGTATGAGGCAAGAACCAGATTACAAGTCCTACCAGTACCGTCAGTGCGGCCCGTGTAAAGGTATTCATAGAACCTCCCTATCAAACTACACATATCAACAGTTACAGTTACAGTTACAGTTACAGTTACAGTTACAGTTACAGTTACAGTTACAGTTGATTATAAAAAACTATATGGCGGTCATCACACATAACCGCCATATGAATTAACAGCTTTCCAAAAACTCTTTAATCTTCGGATTAGAGCGCAATGTATCCATCTCTTCAGGAGATAACAATTTAACCTTGTCCCGATCTTGGTTAACCAAGCAAAGGAACCCGATATAATCTCCTTTATTAGCCCGGAATTGATGGATTGTCTTACCTGGGATTTCTATAAAATCTCCAGCTTCTACATCATGGATTTCGTCACCTAATAAAACTTGACCCTTACCACGGAATATCATAACCATATGTGTATGTTCATGGTATTCTAGTGTGGAGTAACCACCAGGCAAGCATTCAAAATAGCGGAATTGGCATGGAATATCAAAGGCCCCATCGTATAACACTTGACGTGTTACATCTTTAAAAGGGCTACCATCTTGCTTATATACTAAAGTATCGACGCCATCCCACTTGAAATTTTTAGCATCAAACTTACGTATCATTTTATTACCTCGTTATATAAAAAAGGGCTGCATCGAAACAAGGTTTCAATACAGCTCCATCGGTTCGATTATTTGAAGAAACGTTTCAAAGTTCCTAGTAAACCATGACTATGTTTTTGTACACCATCTGCAACGCTTTCTACTTCAAAGCCTGTACGTTCAATAGCTTTTGTAATAACATCTACAGATACTTTGTTTGGGTCAAAAGAAACAGTAGCAGTTTTTTCTGGTAAATCTACCTCTGCGCTCAATACGCCAGGTAAACCAAGGGATGCGCCCTCTACAGTTTCTTTACAGTTATTGCACATCATACCAGGTACAGTAAATACCTTTGTTACAACGCCATTATCTTCACCACAACCACAATCTTTGCACATAGTGATACCTCCTATTAATCGTTAGCTTCTTTATGTTTATCGTCGTTTTTTGCCCCTGCTGTCACGTCGATAGTAGTCGCTTTTTTAACGGCTTCTTTCGTTTCATCAACAGCTTTTTTAGGGCCGGAAATAGCATCTTTAAATTCATTGATGCCCTTACCAATAGCTTTACCTACTTCAGGCAATTTACCAGGTCCGAAGATAACTAGAGCGATCACTAATATAACTATTAATTCAGGTGTTCCTATAGATCCCATATGTATCTCCTTTATATTTACTAAAATTTACACCTTTTAGTGTACATCATTATAGGCTGCCTTGTCCACATACCAGGTCATAGCTTCTTGTGAAAGTACAGCACCAGGCAATGTACGACCAATGCGTTTTTCCCACGTTAAATCCTCGTAATCCTCGCGTTGGTACAATACCTTTGTCAATGCAGTTCGCTTACTTTCACCAGTTACAGTAAACCAAACGGCATCGGATTTAGCCAAAAACGAGAATGTCATGGAAATACGTTCCCATACCTTGCCATCCTCGACGGCAACCACATCTTGATCGGCCACGCGAAGCGCGTGAGAGCCTGCAAATAATCCTGCTGTATGGCCATCTTCGCCTAGATCTAGCAAAGCCAAATCGAGACCAGATTTCTTACACGCCTTGAGGACATTGCGAACCTCTTTTTCATATTCTTCAGCCGCTTCTAATACGGTTTTAGAATCCGTATTGATTGGCAAGAAGTGAGCAGCCCCCTTTGCCTTACATAGCAAATGAGGTTTTACGCGATTAAAGTAATTATCCTCATTCGATTGCGGTAGGAAACGTTCATCAGTCCACAAGAAGAATATGCGTTCCCAATTGAGGCGCTCAATATATTCAGGTGAGTTAAGTAATTCTAACAAACCATTTACGACAGTGCCCCCAGTAATACCAACAACGCACGTTTCTGTACGACTAATTTCATCATTGGTGAAAGCAATAAAGTCCTCTGCCAAGGCTTGGACCACATCACTAGGACTGTCATAACATTTAATTGTATCTTGAGCCATGTAATAATGACCTCCTAAAACTATTATAATAGTACTATTATATCACTTTTACTTCATAATAAAAGCAAAAACCGATGTAACTCAATATATAGAGCCACACCGGTTCGAATTATATTAGTAACTGCTTATAAAATACATGATATTTCATAGAATTACAAGAGAATAATTATTATTTTTGACCAAATTTAGGACGACGACGTTCAGTGAATGCTCGTACGCCTTCTTTAAAGTCTTCAGAAAGGCCTAAAGAGCATTGATTTTCTACTTCAAACTTCTTGTACTCTTCCCAACCAGATAAGAAGCTATTCCACATCATTTCTTTCATAACGCGGTAAGACTGTGCAGGACCTTTAGCTAATTTTTCAACGAGACGTCTTGTAGCAGTTTCTAAGTCCTCAGGTTCACAAACCTTATACACAAAGCCCCATTCTTTACCTTTTTCTGCAGATACAGCTTCGCCAGTCATAACGATATGCATAGCACGGTTCATCCCAATAGCGCGAGTCAACAAGAACAAACCGCCTGCATCAGGAGCAAGACCTACGTTCACGAACGCTTGAATGAAGCGTACATTATTAGCTGCTACCACAAAGTCCGCTGCCAATGCCATATTAAATGCCGCACCTGCTGCTGCACCTTGAAGGCTCATGATAACAGGTTTAGGTAAGCGTTTCATAGCCATAGAAATTTGAGCTACCAGCTCAACAATTTCAAACAAAGACTCTGTATCGCCATCATTTACAGCGCGTTCCATTTCTGTTAAGTCGCCACCAGCAGAGAATACTTTACCCTCTGCATTGATGAGCAATGCACGAACACTTTCATCGTTGTGTGCTTTATCTAAAACCTCAAGGATCTCCTTGCACATTTCGATGTTAAAACCATTCGCCACTGCAGGACGATTGAATGTCAACGTACCAATGCCGTTATCCACTACGTACTGAATTGTATTATAAATCATATGAGTTCTCCTATATGAAAATCCATTTTCGAAAAAATTCGATGATATATCTCTATTATAGGGGAATTAAATATAGATGTAAACGTAAAAATAATTTTCCACTCTAACGACAATATTATATTAATCATAGTATAAAAAAACACCTGCAGACATTGTCTGCAGGTGTAATAACCTGTTGTCCAAATATTAACGTTTGGAGAATTGGCTTGCTTTGCGGGCTTTTTTAAGACCGT
>DXZL01000038.1 GCA_019419725.1 Veillonella sp.
TTTCAATATACCAAAGAATATTAACCAACTAACAAATCCAGCACCAAAAAAATCATAGTGAATTTCAGCACCGTTCATATAATCATACGCCATTCCATATATAATTGAAGTCAAGGAAAATAATGCAAATGCATAGAAAAATATTTTTTTTATAGTAACCATTTTAATTTTCACCTAAAAAAAATAAATTTAATAATACTATCTTTACTACATACAATGTTATTTCTTTTATCATATAAGCCTTCTTTACTTATCGATTTTTAAACCTAATGTAAAGCTAGTAAATCAACATCGTTATAAACTAATGTCAATAAATTATAGTTTTGATCTATTGAAAATGTTCCTTTAAGGCCGCCTGCATCAACAAATGAATAAGTACTATCATCAATTTTATAGAATTTACTTTCTAAGGGTACAAAATATTTGTCTAATGCTAATCCGACCTTCTCTGCCTCTTCTTCAGAACACCCTAAAACATCTCGTATACGTTTAAAGTATGGCTTGTGAACATTTTCTATTCTGTCTTCTATTATTTTATTTGTTTTTTTATATGTCTTAAATCTATAGATTAGATATAAGATAGCTAGTAGTAAAGCAAGATTCTCGTTCATAATCTCCTATAAAAATATACTAATATATACATTAGTATATAAGAAATAAACTTAAATAAATCATTATAGTTATATAAATAAATTGTAAACCACCTACCAAAGATAATCAATTCATCTTCGATAGGTGGTTTATTTTATTCACCCTTAGCAATACGATCTAAGAGTTCAATATAGCTTTGTTTGTTTAATGCTGGTGTAAAGTTATCTAATACATCTTTAGCACCTGCGGCATCATCGTATAGTAAGTCTACGATTGTCATAGCCAAGGCTTGTGCCGTTTTGATGTATGCTACATCAGGTACAGAGATTTCGTATTCTGCGCTGTGTAGTACACCATTAATACAGCCAACCCAAGGATGGATAACCGGCATCAAGTGAGATACGTCCCCCATATCTGTACTAGCCGTAATATGTGGACCTTGATATACATTGGCTTCACCAAAGATAGGATTGGAATTCTTTCGTAATAATGCATTCATACGTTCATCATTACGCATTGGTAAATAGCCTGGTAGGTCTTTGATAACACATGTAGCTCCTACTGCATCACCACCAGCTTTTAAGGCCCGATTCACACGATGATTACCATCTACAATAGCATCGATATTAGAAGCACGTACATAACTTTCAACTTGTACATAATCAGGTACACAGTTTACCAATGTACCACCTTGATTAATAATTGGATGGAATCTAAAATAATCGCTTTCTTTGAAAGTTTCACGAATGGAGTTAACCCCCATAACGCCCATCAAAGCAGCATTAAGGGCATTGATTCCTTCATGAGGAGCTTGAGCCGCATGAGCTACCTTACCGTGATACTCAATAAGTTTAGATACGAATCCATTGGAGGTGCTCCCTAGTCCCATCTCACCAGCTGGTGTTTTAGCTGTCTCAACATGCATTTGCATAGCCATATCGATATCATCAAAAGCACCTTCATAGATGAGCTGTTGCTTACCACCCATATACTTAAGCTTACCTTGTTCACGCAATTTATTGCGGTAATCAATTTCAATCATTTCCTCTGCTGGAACAGCGAATAATACGACATCGCCAGCCAGCTCATTCATCACCGCTTGTAAGCCTATAGCAACAGCAAACATATTGGTAATTTGTACATTATGACCACAGCAATGAGCAGCGCCCGTTAAATCATCGGCACGAGGATGGCGAGGACACAGAATGGCATCTAATTCTCCTACCATTGCAACCGTATATTTACTGTCTTTGCCTTTCATACGACCTTTTACACCTGTCAGCGCATAGCCTGTAGTATAAGAAATACTAAGTTCATCAAACATAGCTTGAACCTTCTTAGAGGTTTTTACCTCTTTAAAACCCAATTCAGGTTCAGCCATAATAGATTCAGCCAATTCTCGTAAACGCGGTTGTGCATCAACAATTGCTTTACAAACACGTTGTTTTACTTCTTCCTTTGTCATACGGCTCATAATATCTCCTTTATAAAATCGACCGTATAAAATACGGTCGATCATGTCATCATGATATATAGATATCTTCTAAAATATAAATCTATAATTATATCTTAACATAATTTAGACATCTAACAGTATGATTTAGTATTAAATTAAACCTTCTAAATGAAGTACTAATTGGGCTAATGCTGTTGCACAGATGAAAGTACCTGCTGTTACAGCTAGTGCAACAGGAATAATGCGCCAAGATAAGCGACGGAATGCACCAAGGTCTTTTCCTAAGGATAAACCTGCATAAGCAAGTACTGGTGTTGTAGTAGCAAGGAATGTAACTTGGCTAGTTTTTGCAATAATCCATTCTTGGCCAGGCATACCTGGTAAGGATGCAACAACACCGACTAGGGAAACCCAGAATACCATAGGTAATTTATTAGCATATGGCAAATTAGAGAGCAATGCACCAATTGTAGCAAGGAATGCTAAGATAGCTACGCCAACTAAGCTATCGCTAAATAGATGTTTACCATCCATTACATTACCTACTGCAGTGATGATAGCAGCAATACAGATAACGATGACAAATTGTGTTAATTTTTCGCTTTTACTCATGATTTGCTGCCTCCTCTGCTAAATCTTGTTCACGGGTACGACCTGTAAAGAAGTTGTATGTTTTTTCCATAACTGGTAAAGAAACAAATAGGCCAAAGTATACGCCTAGAACGGTAGTCAACAAGTTTGCAGCCCCTGCAAGAGCCATAATTTGTTGTTCGTAATCTGGATATACTGCAATGATTGGAGCCGTAGCGGCAGCCATCATACTAGCACTACCTACGCCAGCGCCCATAGCTAATGCCAATGGATGGAACCATCCAGATTGTGCCAACATACCAGCCAATACGGAGGACCACATAGCACCGATAAGAACGCCACAGATGTACATGCCCATAACACCACGGCCCTCAGGAGAGCTAAAGCCAAATTTGTCGATAATAATCGCTACGTTCGGCTCACGGTCTACAGAGTAACAAGCACCTACTGCTTCACGACGCATACCTACTAATAAAGCTACAGGTAAACCAAATACAATAGTACCAAAGAAATGACCAAGCTCTTGTAATAACAATGCCCAGCCTGCACTTGTAAGAATACCAAGATTTGGACCAATACCTAAACCTACTTTTACCATCAAGATCATAACGGCAATACCGATATAATCTGCAGATTTTTCCATCTGTTTAATGGTTAGGATTTTAAACTTAGGAATAGAAATTAATAAACCTAGAATCAATGTGTACAATAATGGCAATAATACAACAGGACCTAGTTTTTTTATGCCTATAAATTCAGCGACTACAGTTAATACGAGCGCTAGAAAATGTATTTTGAGATTTCCCAAAAGCTGCATAATGACCTCCTATAAAAACATATAATATAACATTGTTATATTATAAATAATTGTTATTAAAAGTGTCAACTACAGATGTACATATGTCTATCGGTATTATATTTTTTCATACGTATCTTGAGATACAGAAAATATATACTAGTTATGCTTACTGAAAAATGATATATCCATTCAACATCTCATAACATATAAAAATAGGCAGTTTGATTTCTCAAACTGCCTTTTACTATCATTAAATTATGGAATTTAAAAACTTAACGCTTTGTAATGGTTTACCGATTTCGTGTTCGCAGTATGCAAATAGTAGTTTTTCAAGTTCCTTCCATATTGTTTTGGGAAGTTCTATAGGCGTATCTTCGCCCCACTGGTAAGCGAGAATTTGAGGTAATCCAGCTTTTACAGAACGAGAAATACTTAGATTTGTCGTTTCTTTCACCTGTATCCAGAATGGATCGATACCATCTTGATGTGAAAAAGCATTAGCACTAGGCACAACACCTGCGAGGGATAGTAATTGCCATCCTAGCATTATCGTTCCTAGCTGTACATTGCGGCGCCGTATTTGCTTGGAATAGTTTACAACGGTATCAAACACCTTGCGATCTACATCATACATAGCAAAAAGTTCTTGAATGAGCTCACTGGCCACTGCAGCATAAGCAATATTATCTAAATTAACATCTAATGATTCTACCACATAGGAACCATCAATTTGTGTAACATTTACATATTCACCATCAGGTACGACCGTTATATACATGGCACTAAAGGGACGTAAATAGGAACTGTTACGCATGGTCATCATACGCTTATGCGGTATAGATGCACGAATGAGTCCTAAGCTAGGTGTAATAAAAGTAAATACAGAGTATAGCTTATGTTTTTTTCGACTAATAACGATGGCAGGTGTGTTAAAACCACCATTAAGCTTCTTCATGTTCTTCTTCCGTTGTTTCCTCTTCAGGTAAAGGTGTTACTTTAATACGGGATACGCGATAACCTTGCATTTGTGTTACTTCAAAGGTATATCCCAATGCATCCACAGTATCACCAACAATTGGTGTCCGTTCTAAGAGACCAAATACATAGCCCCCAATTGTATCAGAGTCAGAATCGTCGATTTCAACGTCCATCATTTCCTCTACTTCATCTACAAGAACTTTGCCGTCAAACTCAAAGGAACCATCTGCATAAGCAATTTTAGCTGGTAAGTGTGGTTCATGTTCGTCTTGAATATCCCCAACGAGCTCTTCGATAATATCTTCAAGGCCTACGAGACCAACCATACCACCGTATTCATCTACAACAATAGCTTGATAGATACGACGAGTTCTCATGTATTGTAGCAGTGTGGATAACTTCATTACCTCTGGCACAGTTAAGATATCACGTTTTACATTACGCAAATCCTTGCGCGCTTGGTTAGGACGTTCCATGAGGTCCTTAATATGAACTAGACCAATAATATGATCCTTATCCTCTACACATAGAGGATAACGCGTATGTGCTTTAGAGCGAATAAATTTCATCGCTTCATCGTAACCATCTTCAACGAAAATACAGTCCACATCTTGACGCGGTACCATAACCTCTTTAGCTCTACGATCTACAAAGTTAAATACATTGTCAATCAACTCTGATTCCACTTGGTCTAGTTGACCTTCTTCATGGCTTCGAGAGATCATCATGCGAATCTCTTCTTCAGAGTACACAAGGTCTAGCTCTGTTAAATATTTTGTTTTGTAAAAGCCCAAAATAACAGTGGATATTTTGCTAGCAATCCAAATGAACGGATATACCAAACGACCAGCAGCTACTACGATACGGCTATAGGTATTTACATACTTTGTTGGGAATGATAAGCCCAATGCTTTAGGTACGATTTCACCAAAGATTAAAACGATTAAGCTAATTAATAACAATAAAAGTATATCTAGTACCAAGTGCATCCATGTACTATGCACATTAAATACCGCTACAAGTTGATCTACGATATTATCAAATACATAGGTGCCTGTACCAGCAAGAGCCAAAATAAAGAATAAAATCAAAAACTGCGTCGTATTTAAAAAATACTCAGGATTTTGATAGAGTTTTAATAAAAACTCTCTATCCTTCTCTAAAAGGATATCCATATCCTCAACATGCTCTTTACGAAGACGAGCAAAGGAGAACTTTGCGACCACAAAAAAGTTAATTAAAAATATACATACAAGACCAAACCCTATGGGTAACAGGCCATCTACACTATCCATCTTAATTCCTTTCATACAATAGGGAAAACAAGTTAGTTTTTATTATAGCAAAAATTATTTTCTATAACCAAGTTCAGATAACATGCCGGATTTATTGCGCCAATCCTTTTTAACCTTAACCCAAAGGTCTAAGTACACCTTTGTAGCCAATAGTTTTTGAATATCTACACGGGCTTCAGCACCGAGTTGTTTCAACAAGGCACCTTTCTTACCGATGATAATGCCCTTTTGAGAGTCTCGTTCACAGTAAATAGTGGCACGGATATAGGTTGTACCATCATCACGTGTTTTCATTTCATCTACGTCTACAGCGATAGCATGAGGAATTTCATCACGTGTAGCCAATAGAATTTTTTCACGAACAATATCAGAAATGATAAGACGTTCTGGTTGGTCCGTAATCATATCCTCTGGGAAGTATTGTGGACCTTCCGGTAATGTTTCTTCTAATATATTTAGAACTTCATTTAGGTTCTCTTTATCCTTTGCAGAAATAGGAATAACCCCTGCAAATGGATATGCATCTTGATAAGACACGATAGCTTCTAAAAGCTCCTCTTTTTTGAGGGTATCAATCTTGTTAACAACTAAGAAAACAGGAACCTTTACACGTTTCAATTGTTCAATAATGAAGTTGTCCCCAGGTCCTCGCTTTTCATTGCCTGCTACTACAAATAAAACAGCTTCCGTTTCTTTCAAGGACTCAATGGCAGCATCTACCATGAATTCACCTAATTTATGTTTTGGCTTATGTACACCTGGTGTATCCATGAAAACGATTTGTTTTGCCTCATCTGTATATACACAGATAATACGGTTACGCGTTGTTTGAGCCTTATCGGATACGATAGCGATTTTGTCGCCAATAAGGGCATTAATTAATGTAGATTTACCAACATTAGGGCGTCCTACAACGGCAACAAAGCCAGATTTAAAATGTTCGTTTTTATTCATTATATGGTGCATCCTCCCGCACATAACCGAGATTACCTAAGATAAATTCTTCTTCAGTGCGCATCTCTTTTTTATCTTCATCGTTCATATGGTCATAGCCTAAGATATGTAAGCAACTGTGAGTTGTTAAATACGCTAATTCTCGTTCAAAGCTATGTCCATATTCAATAGCCTGTTCACGCGTGCGCTCTAAGGAAATAATCATATCACCAAGTAAGTGATGTTCCTCTTCACTGCCTTCGTAGTCATCCCCTTCATTAAGGGCAAAGGACAATACATCGGTAGGTCTATCGATGCCGCGATATTCTTTATTGAGCTCGTGAATCTTAGCATTATCGCAGAGTAAAATACTCATTTCATCTTCTTCAAGACCATATACGCGACTCACTTCATCACAGACCTTGCGTATAACAGCCTCAATATTGGAATCCTCTTGAATTCCTTCATCATAGCTAATATGTATATACATGCTTATCCTTTCGCTACATGCTCTTTGGATGCTGCGTTACTTTCCGCAGTCTCACCAGCTAATTTACGTTCATGATACTGATCGTAAGCTTTTACAATTCGGCCTACTAAATCGTGACGAACAACGTCTTGATCGCTAAAGTAAACCATATTAATACCAGGTACATGACGCAATACCTTTTCAGCCTCGCCGAGACCAGACACAACACGTGGTGGCAAGTCAATTTGTGTCTTATCACCGTTGACTACCATTTTAGAGTTGTTACCTAAACGTGTTAAGAACATCTTCATCTGCTCAGCCGTCGTATTTTGAGCTTCGTCTAGAATAACGAAGGCATTTTCTAAGGTACGACCGCGCATATATGCTAATGGTGCTACCTCGATAGTACCGCGTTCCATAAAGCGTTGTACTTGCTCGATGCCAAACATTTCATGTAATGCATCATAAAGAGGTCGCAAATAAGGATCTACTTTGTCTTGTAATTCACCAGGTAGGAAGCCTAATCGTTCACCAGCCTCTACAGCAGGACGAGTCAAAATAATTTTATCTACATTGCGGTTTTTTAAATAGAATGCGGCTAACGCTACGGCTAGGAATGTTTTACCTGTACCAGCAGGGCCTATACCAAAGGTAATGGTGTTTTTACGGATGCTATCTACATAGTATTTCTGACCTTCCGTTTTAGGCGTAATATTTTTACCGCGCATATTAACGGATAGTGTATCTTCAAACATAGTATGTACAGCATCAGCTTTACCGTTCGCTACAAGTTTAGCCGCAATACGAACTTGGGACTCAGTAATGGTACTACCTTCACGATATAAGAATACCAGTTCCTCTAACGTACGATACAGAGCCTCTACTTGCTTTTCATCGCCCTTGATAACCACAGTATCCCCGCGTGCCACTACATCTACAGAGATGACTTCAAGCATCATATGCAAATATCGATTATGTTGACCTAGTATGGATTGTGCTAGGTCATATGTAGGAAATGTAAATACTTGTTCGCTCATACAACCTCCTAATCTATAAACTTACGAACGGCTTTGCCGTTTAAATAATCACATAAATCACCTTGATGGGCATCCAGTTCGTCTAACTTATCATCAATTAAGTCTTGTACGCGCCACCAACCCATAGACCAATTTGTAAAGAGTGTATTATCTTCAGGCGCTCGCCCAACAAGACGCTGCAGTACAATGTCAGGGTGTAAATGACGGATAAAGTTGACTACACGGTCAGCATATTCTTCTGCACTGATTAAGGTGAACTGACCTTCTTGGTACCACTTAGCCATCAATGTATTTTTCACAATATATAAGGCATGTAATTTAACTTGATCCACACCGAGGGCTGATAAGATACGGGCCCCTTCGATGGTATCTTTCATAGTATCCCATGGAAGATTTACTATCATATGTGTTGTTACATTAAATCCATATCTCTTAATCCGCAATACAGCATCAATAAACTGAGCTAAATCATGACCCCGATTAATTTTCTCTAATGTATCATAATTGACCGTTTGCAATCCTAATTCAATATAGATATCCTTTTGAAAGCGATCTCTAATGTCAGCCAATATGTCTAAATATTCATCGGCAATACAATCTGGTCGTGTCGCAATAGCAATGCCTACTGCTTCGTCGATGCAGCCTTGCTCCATATAGCTTTTAAAATCATCAAGTCCCAAATAAGTATTACTAAAGTTTTGATAATAAGGTATAAATTTTTTCGCCTTATATTTAGGACCTATGTGAGCAATGTTTTCCTCTAATTGCATGCGAACTGTCATCCAAGCAGGACGATTTTCATAGCCCGCACCGATTTCACCACAGAAGGTACAGCCCCCTACGCCGGCCGAACCATCTCGATTTGGACATGTCAGCGGTAAGGCAACAGGCAATTTATAAACCTTTTCCCCATAGGTTTCTTTATAATATTTAGATACCATGCGGTATCGTTTTGGTCTCGTTGTATCGGTCATAACACTCCTATTTAACTAACCAATCATCGCTTGTGAAATTTAACAAGCCTCTATTTCAGGACGTATAAACGGTTTTACCTCTTTATTAACGTCGATAATTACTGTAAATGGTGTATTAGGTACATTCTCTATACCTAATACATGTGCCGTGTCTTCAGACATTGGCATTTCTACATATTGTTGGCGAATTTTGCGCCATTCTTTGAAGGTATAGTTTGGAATATACTGAGATGCAATCTCTTCGTTGCGCCAGAATGATTCCCCTTCTTGTAAAAGTTCCTTTGTCTGTTTCGGCAAACCAACGGCTTCGCTGCGAACCTTACCTCGATAGCTAACAAGTGTATCATATTGCAATAGTTCGGCTGCTACCTTGTCGCCTTTAGACAAGAAGAAATTATATAAAAACTCGATTTGGTCGATATCTTTCAAATTAACCTTATGATTTCCAGCATCAAGCCAAGCCTGTGTCATTTCACAGAAGTAGGTGAAAGCATCTTTTTTAGGCTCCGCTTTAGAAGGATCATACTTTTTCATAGGCGGTTCATGATTTGTTACTGTATCTTCACCAGTTATTGATGTATCAGTATGTTCCTTTATGAGCTTGGTACCAATAAAGCCAAAGACAGTTCTAAAGCGCTCACTATTATAGAAGCGTTCAAATACATCTTCAAAGTGTTTTAAGAAGCGTATATCTTTATAAGGTAATACATGAGTGCTCAAAACTTCGTAAGGTGCTAAAGGATCACTAATATATTGGTATTCCTCCATGCGGCGTACACCAGAGCCTTTTAATAGTTTTAAGAATCCTATTTGTAGCGCATGAGGTTGTAAGCTAAAAAGATCATTAAAGGATAAACCAAATCGCGCTTTATTTTCGTAAGGTAAGCCTACAATTAAATCCATATGTACATGTGTGCGTCCCGCCTCAATAATAGGGCGAATTGCCTTTTGAATGTACGGCCAATCATTGTAACGATTAATAGCATCCAAGGTTTTCTTATGTGTACTTTGTACGCCCACTTCGATTTGAATACGTCCTGGTGGTGTTTCACAGAGAATTTGTGTTTCCCATTCCGTCATGAGCTCAGGTTCCATTTCTAAATGGAAGTTCGTCTCTGTATTGGCATCTCGCATAAATTCCATCAACGGACGATGGTGATGTGGTGCACAGTTAAATGTTCTATCTACAAACTTAACTTGCTTTACCTTATGGTCCATAAACCATTGTAATTCTTTAAAAGTTCGCTCTTGTGGGAAGAATCGCACTGTATTTTTATTGCCAGATAAGCAATACTGACAAGAGAACGGACAACCACGAGAGGACTCATAGTAGATAATTTTATGTTCTAAATCCTCCATATCCTCTTCTACATATGGGAATGGTATAGTACTTAGATCCTTTACCTCTACAGTCTCAGTAGAGCCCATAAGTTGACCTGTAATATGACGGCCTCGTACACCAGGGATTTCTTCTCCTAATCCATCCTTACCATTTTGTAATGCACTAATGAGTTGGTAGAAAGCTTCTTCCCCTTCACCTTGTACAACATAGTCAACAGCATGACATCGATGTAAGATTTCATCGGCCGTAAACGATACTTCTGGTCCACCTAAAATGATTTTAATATCTGGTCGAACGGCTTTCACCATATCCACCACATGTAAGGTCATTTCAATGTTCCAGATATAGCAAGCGAAGCCCAATACATCTATATTGCGCTCTGTAATATCGCTAAGAATATGTAAAACAGGCATATTAATAGTATATTCTACTATATCGTATGCCTGTCCGTGAGCCTGCCCGTAGGCTTTCAGATACCGCAAAGCCAGGGAGGAATGTATAAATTTTGAGTTTAATGTGGATAAAACTACGTTCATAGGTCCCCTTTAAATCATCGAATGGCTCAGCCACCGTCTAGTCATAATACACATATTATACCATTAAAAGAGCCCAAAGATAAAGGAAACAATAGCGCCCACTAAAATGACAACCCCTACTACAGAGAGGATAATGCCACCGAAGAATACAACAGCTGCTAAAACAACAGCTAATATGATAATCAAAATGATGCGACTAAGCCAGCTTGTACTATTAAAGCTATACACCTTAACATGGGGGCCATATTGATTGTACTCTTCACTGCGTTGATACTCTTCGTTCATATTACTAGGTGTAGAGTCCACATGAACAGAGTCTCCTACCTCTTCAATAGTTACACCATCAAAGTCACGGCGTTCATCATCAGATAATACTCGTGTATTTGGCTCTCCGAAGTGAGCATTACTACCAAAGCTATCGCTACGTTCATTATTTCTATATGTATTTTGATTGTTATTTGTATTGTGTTGATCAGACATCGTTACGTCCTTTATATGACCAAAAGAATAATTAATTTTATACAACTTATTATACCATATTTTTCTGATAAAAATGCAAATAAATATCCCCTATAGATATGAATTCATATATCTATAGGGGATATTTTTGTTTGTATTGCTTATATGACTATAGGCTAACGGCCAAATTAGTCTTTCAAGTATTTTTGAAGCAATTGATTTACCATACCTGGGTTAGCACGGCCTTTAGATTCTTTCATAACTTGACCTACTAAGAAGCCAATAGCCTTTCCATTGCCACCTTTGAAATCTGCCACTGGTTGTGGATTATTAGCAATAACTTGCTTAACAATTTCTTCAATAGCACCAGTATCTGTGATTTGAACAAGACCTTCTTCTTTTACGATAGTATCAGCATCCTTGCCGGATTCCCACATGGATACGATAACTTTTTTCGCAATTTTACCAGAGATTGTACCTTTATCGATAAGGGCAATCATACCAGCCAAGTTTTCTGGGCTTACTTTAGATTCAGCAAAGGTTAAACCACTTTCATTAATCATCTTGGACAAGTCACCAAGCATCCAGTTAGCCACAGTCTTAGCATCTGCACCTGCTTTTACAGTAGCATCTAAGAAATCTGCAGTTTTACGAGATACAGTAAGGATTGTTGCATCTTCACGAGACAAACCATATTCAGATACAAAGCGTTCAATCTTAGCATCTTG
>DXZL01000039.1 GCA_019419725.1 Veillonella sp.
TCATACTTGTGCCTACCAAGTGTGAATGGACGTCAAACCGTAGGCTGGCTTAATTCAGTTGTTCATATGAATTAGGCGAGACAATATGAACTGGGGTTGTGTAGCTTGTCTGTGAGCGGTAGCAACCTGAGATCTAAATCATAGACTGTGCTCGGAGAAGTCTATATGGCAACACTTTTGGACAGGGGTTCGACTCCCCTCATCTCCACCAATATTAAAGCTAAAGCTAAAGCTAGAAGATATGTAAATACTGGATAAAATCAGTAGTTACTTAATCTTATAGCTTTTTTAGTATTCGTATATGATTGCGTAAATACGCATTTGTTCGCTAGAAATTTCACTTTTTTTTCCCCTTGATTTCCCCATAGAACACTACACAATAAATTATGAAAAAAGTATTCTCCATAAATTATGAAAAAGTGTTCACAAAAAAATATAAAAGTCAATGGTTTTTATCTTTTTTGTTGTATACAATGAATAGTAATTTAATTAGGTTTTATCTGTGTTTTACGTAGGTGGAGAGGGGGCTGAAAAATTGACTTTATCTATAGAATCCTGTAAAATATATAAAGATAATTATGCAATTATGAGACATAAATGATTAGTTTCGTGTAAAGGAGTACATATAATGAAGTTCCGTTATTCCCGTATGTTAGCGGCTCTCGTTGTATCAGCTGTAATGGTTGCTGGTTGTGGCAGCAATCAACAGCAAGCAGGCGATGTGAGTGTCAATGCATACAAAATTACTGCCAGTGATGCACAGGTAAATCAAACCTATGCTGGTACAGTAGTTGCAGAAAACTCTGTAGCTGTACATGCTCGTGTGACAGGTTACGTAGTTGAAAAATATGTTAAAGGCGGGGAACAAGTTGTAGCTGGTCAACCATTATATCGTATTGATTCTCGCCAATACGAAGCTAGTCTTGCTAATGCAGAAGCGCAAGCGGCTCAGGCTAATGCGACTTATAAAAATGCTGAAGTGGATCTTAACCGTTATGAAACATTAGCTCAACAAGATGCTATTGCGCAACAACGCGTAGATACACAACGCAGTACTGCGGAACAAGCTAAGGCAGCTTATGAGGCTTATGAAGCATCCGTAAAAATTGCTCAAGATAACTTGGGTGACACAATGGTATATGCTCCATATTCTGGTACATTACGTATGGATGATATCGACGTGGGGACATTTGTTCAAGCTGGTTCCACTACTTTGGTTACGATTGACTCCATTGATCCAATCTTTGTTGAATTTAGCATGACAGAACAAGAATATCTTGACTTCATGAAAAATCCGACTGGCGATGACTCTAGCGGTCCAAATATTCAATTAAAACTTGCTGATGGTGACACTTATAATCAACCAGGTTCTATTGTTCAAGCTGCAAAAAGCCTCGACCAGTCTACAGGTAAGCTCGTGTTAAAAGCGTCCTTCCCAAATCCTGATCATTTGTTATTGCCAAATATGTTTGCCACAGTAATCTCACCTGGTCAAAAACTTAAAAATGCTATTCTTGTTCCTAGTCGTGCCATTCTTCAAATCATGGATAAAAACTTTATCTTTGTTGTAAATGCTGATGGTGTAGTAGAACAAAAAAGTGTTGAAGTTGGCGGTACAAGTGGTAGCGATACAATTATTAAAGCCGGTTTAGCGCCTGGAGATACAATCATCGTTGATGGCTTAACTAAGGTTAAAAATGGTGCGAAGGTTAATGCTAAATTGCTTTCAAAAGAACAATTAAAAGCTACAAAATAGAAGGGGGCTAGATCGTGTCGAAATTCTTTATTAATCGACCTATCTTTGCCATTGTAATAGCCATTGTTATTACCTTGGTAGGTCTCATTTCTATGATGAACCTTCCGGTAGCTCGATATCCACAAATTTCTCCACCTACAGTGCGTGTAAACACTGCCTATACTGGTGCAACGGCTCAAGTAGTAAATGATACAGTAGCCAGTGTTATTGAAACACAAATCGTAGGCGTACAAGATATGGACTATATGACATCTAGTAGCTCCAGTAATGGTAGTTATTCCTTGACTGTTCAGTTCAATCAAGGTACAGATGCTGATATGGATACTGTTAATACTCAAAACCGTGTTCAAGCAGCTCTTGCACAATTGCCTGCAGAAGTACAAGCTGTTGGTGTTACAACTACTAAATCCTCTGGTGATATGGCTATGGTGTTCTCCTTGAGTTCGCCAAATGGTACGTATGATTCTACATTCTTAAAGAACTATGGTACCAACTATATGATGGATGCCATTAAATCTATTAAGGGTGTAGGTTCTGTACAAGAGTTTGGCTCTGACTATGCTATGCGCATTTGGTTAAATCCAGCGAAGATGCAAAATCTTGGTGTTACCATTTCTGAAGTAACAGCAGCTATTAAAGGGCAAAACTTACAGGCTGCAGCAGGTACAGTTGGTCAAAATCCTACTAATGGGGAACAAGCATTCCAATATCCTATTAAAGTTGATGGACGTCTCGTGACACCTGAACAATTTGGTAATATTGCTATTAAAAGTTCTAATGGTAAAGTATTGCATCTTAAAGATGTTGCTCGCATTCAAATTGGTGCTAAAGGATATGACTTTATTGCTAAGTCCGCTCATAAAGAGGTAGCAGGTTTCGCTATTTCCTTACAAAATGATGCGAATGCATTAGAAACAGTTGCAAATGTTAAGAAGGTACTAGATGAACAATCTAAATCTTTCCCACCAGATATGCAATATAACGTGGTTGTAGATAATACTAAATTCGTAAGTGCATCTATCAATGAGGTAGAACATACTTTTGTAGAAGCATTACTATTGGTTTTAATAGTAGTATATGTATTCTTACAATCTTGGCGCTCCACAATCATTCCTATGATTGCCGTACCAGTATCTTTGCTCGGTACCTTTGGTGCCTTCGTATTACTTAATTTCTCCATCAATACGTTGACATTATTCGCCATGGTATTGGCCATCGGCCTCGTTGTTGACGATGCTATCGTAGTAGTAGAAGCGGTAGAGTATGAATTAAAATATAATGGCTTATCTCCTAAAGAGGCAGCTATTAAAGCGATGGAAAATGTACAAGGTCCTGTAATTGGTATTGCTTTCGTATTGGTTGCTGTATTCGTACCAGTTGCCTTCATGGGTGGTATGACAGGTATCTTATATAAACAATTTGCATTAACAATTGCTGTGTCAGTTGTTATCTCTGCAATTATCGCCCTTGTGTTAACACCAGCACTATGTGCTACGATGTTAAAACCGCATACGCCTAAAGAGCGTGAAGATTGGGTGCATCGTCAGTTAAATAAATTCAATGCAGGCTTAGAACGTTTCAGCAATTGGTATGGTATCCAATTGGCTCGTTTAAGCCATCGTTTGAGCTTAACCGTTATTGCATTGTTAATCTTTGCTGGTGGGACAGGCTTAGTATTCCACTTCTTGCCAACATCTTTCGTACCAGCAGAGGATAGCGGTTATTATATGATTGCCGTTAATGAACCACCAGGTGCTACATCTGAGCGCACTATGGCAACACTTGAAAAAATTGCATCTTTCTTGGAAGGCAAAAATGATCCTGAAAAACCTAAGGATGAACAATTGTTCCAAGAAGTCTTTACAGTAGCTGGCTTTGACCTCTTAGGGGGCGGTCAAAAGTCTAGTGCTGGTGTAATCTTTGCTACAATGTCTGATTGGAAGTATCGTACTACACAAGCAACATCTATTAATGCAATGGTTGGCCAGACCTTTGGCTTTGCTGCTCAAGGCGTACCAGAAGCAACTGTAGTTGCTTTGAATCCACCATCTATTCCAGGTTTAGGTAATACAGGTGGTTTCAGCATGTACCTTATTAACAAAGCTGGTGACAGACCACAAGTTATGGCAGAACGTGCTAATGAATTCTTAGCAGAAGCTCGTAAGAGTCCAGCAATTCAATCTATTTACACTACCTTTGATACATCTACACCATCCTTACAATTTGATGTGAATCGTGAAAAAGCGGCTCAAGATGGTGTGGCATTAGCTGATATCTTTACTACATTGCAAGGTTTCTATGGTAGTATTCAAGTCAATGACTTCACTACATATGGTAAAAACTATAAAGTAGTAGTTCAAGCTGAAGACGCTTACCGTCAAAATGCGGAACAGCTTAATATGCTAGCTGTTCGTAATAGCAAGGGCCTTATGGTTCCAGTATCTAACTATATTACGAAGGAACAAACTGGTACACCATCTAGTATTACTCGTTTTGATAATGCAATGGCTGTACAAATCGGTGGTTCTCAAGCGAATGGTTATTCCTCTGGTGATGCTATTAATGCATTGAAAGAGGCGGCAGCTAAAACTTTACCAGCCGGTTATACATATGACTGGGCAGGTCAATCTCGTGAAGAGTTGAAAGCTGGTTCTCAAACCATCATGATTCTTGGTTTAGGTCTAGTATTTGTATTCTTAATCTTGGCTGCCTTGTATGAGTCTTGGAAGGTTCCATTTGCCGTATTGTTCTCTGTACCATCTGGTATGATTGGTGCTTCTTTAGTTCCATTCTTGTTGAACTTTACAGGTAGATATTCGTTAGCTAATGATATTTACATGCAAATCGGTCTCTTAACACTTGTTGGTTTGGCCGCAAAAAATGCGATTTTGATCATTGAGTATGCTAAGATTCGTGTTGACGAACGTGGCATGAACGTTGTTGATGCTGCGATCGAAGCTGCAAAAATTCGTTTACGTCCAATCTTGATGACATCCTTTGCGTTCATCCTTGGTGTATTGCCATTGGCAGTATCTACTGGTGCTGGTTCTGGTGCTCGTACATCCATGGGTATTACTGTAGTAGCAGGGATGACAACAGCAACATTGTTTGGTATCTTTATCATTCCAATGCTGTTCATCATCATTGAAACACTTGGACCTGGTTTGTTTACAAACCGCAAAAAAAATCACGACTAATCATTTACATTAGATAATTTTGTAGAATGGCAAAAACACGTCACTACTTAGTGGTGGCGTGTTTTTTTATATAATTTATGATATAATAATATAGTTAAAAATCGGATTGACGTAAGTCGATATTAAGTATGAAATTTATATAAAAGAGGTATATTATGAGTGATGTAAAAACATATGTAGCAGGTCATAAAAGTCCTGATACAGATTCTATTTGTTCTGCTATTTCTTTTGCTAATTTATTAACACAAATGGGAACACCAGCAACTCCAGTATGTGCAGGTGAAGCAAACAAAGAAACAACATATATTTTGAACCATTTTGGTTTTGAACATCCACAAATCGTTAAGAACTGGGAAGAGTTTGCTCCAGAAGGTGGCAACTTATACCTAACTGACCACAACGAATCTAAACAAATCATTGATGGTTACAAATCCATGAATATGTGTGGCGTTGTGGATCATCACCGCATCGGTGACTTTGAAACTGATGGTCCTGTATTTATGCGCTTAGAACCAGTAGGTTGCTCCAATACAATCATTACTAAATTGTACATTGAAAACAATCAAGCAATCCCTAAAGCTATTGCAGGTTTGATGTTGTCCGCTATCATTTCTGATACTGTTTTATTCCGTTCTCCAACATGTACTGAAACAGATAAAGAAATGGCTCATAAATTGGCCGAAATCGCTGGTGTAGATATCGAGTCCTATGGCCTTGATATGTTAAAAGCTGGTGCAGATATTTCTGATTTGACTAATGACGATATCGTTCGTACAGATATGAAAGAATTCTCCGAAGCAGGTAAAACAATTTCTATCGGTCAAATTTCCGTTATGGATACAACTGATGTATTGGCTAAACAAGCTGAACTTGTAGCTGCATTAGAGGCTCTTCGGAGCGCTAATAACTATGATGCATCTTACATCATGGTTACAAATATTCTTGATGAAAGCACTACATTGTTATTCAGTGGTGATGTGGAAGCAGTAGTAACAAAAGCATTTGAAAAAGAAGTTAAAGACAATGGCGTATTCTTGCCAAATACTATGTCTCGTAAAAAACAAATCGTACCACCAATTCTTGGTGCTATGAAATAGTATAGTAGTATACAAAGGGAAAAGAACGTTGCTTGCAACGTTCTTCTTCTCTATTTATATGATTATCAAATTATAGTATATGTAAGGGCGATAGGGGTGTTCCGATGAATTCATTACTAACAGGTTTAAATAAAGAGCAACAACAAGCCGTTCAACATACGGAAGGCCCTTTATTGATTTTAGCTGGTGCTGGATCTGGTAAAACAAAGGTGTTAACCGTTCGTATTGCACATTTATTGGCTCAAGGCGTTAATCCATATGAAATCTTGGCGATTACATTTACCAACAAAGCGGCTAAGGAGATGAAAAGCCGTGTAGAAGGTCTTGTTGGGGATGTAGCCAATCGCATTTGGCTCAGCACATTTCATAGCTTCTGTGCGAAATTCTTGCGTTTTGAATTAGATAACTTCTTAGGTTATAACAGTAACTTTACAATCTACGATACATCTGACTCTCAAGCTGTTATTAAGGCGGCTTTGAAAGCATTAAATCTCGACGATAAATACTATCCTGTAGGTGCTATGATCGCCGCTATATCTGATGCAAAAAATAAATTGTTATTTGCTTCAGATTTTAGAAAGCAAGCGAGAGACTTTTACCAACAAAAGGTTGCTGATGTATATGAGTATTATGAACGGGAATTGCGTAAGAATAATGCTCTAGATTTTGATGATCTTTTATTGGTAGCCGTTAAATTATTGCAGTCCAATGAGACTGTGTTAGATAAATACAGTAAGCGTTTTCGTTATGTTATGATTGACGAATATCAAGATACGAACCATGCTCAATATTTATTGGCTAAATTATTATCCTCTTATTGGAAAAATATTGCCGTTGTAGGTGATGCTGATCAAAGTATTTATGCTTGGCGTGGTGCAGATATTCAAAATATCCTAGACTTTGAAAAGGATTATCCTAACTGCACATCTATTAAACTAGAACAAAACTATCGTTCTACTAAGATTATTCTAGATGCAGCCAATGCTGTTATCGAGAATAATGAAGGGCGTCCGAAGAAAAATTTATGGACAGATAAGACAGAAGGGGCTAAAATTCAGCATTTTACGGCTCAGTCTGAACATGAAGAAGCTGCTTTCATCGGCGATACTATCGCTAAAAAGCACGATATTCATGGTGTACCTTATGGTGATATGGCTATTTTGTACCGTACAAATGCTCAATCTCGTGTGCTTGAAGAAGCACTGATTAAGAGAGCCTTGCCTTATACAATGGTAGGGGGCACAAAGTTCTACGATCGTAAAGAAATTAAGGACGTTTTGGCATATCTACGTGTGTTATATAATCCATTCGATGATTTGAGTTTATTGCGTATCATCAATGTACCTAAGCGTAGTATTGGTGCTACTACAGTGGCAAAACTACAAGATTATGCTCGCGCAAATGGCACGTCCTTGTTTATGACATTAACACAGTTGCATCTAGTAGATACGATTAAAGGTAAGACAAAGGAAAAGTTAGAGGAATTTGGTATCCTTATCTTTACTCTCGTAGCTGAAATGGAAGATAAAACTGTGCTTGATATCTTAGAATCTATTCTCGATAGAACCGGTTACTTGGCACAATTAGAAGAAAGTACAGATCCACAAGATCAGGCTCGCGCTGAGAATATCGGTGAACTTTTATCTGTAGCTAAAGACTTCCAAGATACAAATCCAACTGGTACAGTGGAAGACTTCTTGGAACAAGTAGCACTCGTAAATGATGTTGATTCTTTCGAGCAAGAAGAGTCTAAAGTTACATTGATGACATTACATGCTGCGAAAGGTTTGGAATTCCCTATTGTATTCTTAGGTGGCTTGGAGGAAGGTTTATTCCCTCATAGTCGCACCTTGATGAACCCTGAGGAAATTGAAGAGGAACGCCGCCTTGCTTATGTAGGTATTACTCGTGCTGAAAAGGAATTATATATTTCTAATGCCACTACGCGTACCGTATTTGGACGCACTAGCAGCTATTTACCATCTCGTTTTATCGATGAAATTCCAGAAGAGTTAGTAGATGGTTTGCGTGCTAAGCGTAAAGTACCTGATGATATTAAGCGTCATGTGCCGCAACATATGAGTGTAACGAGCCGACCAGTTACGAAACCTATCGTTCGCAATGAAGTAATTGCAGATTGGAAGATTGGCGATACGGCTATTCATAGTAAGTGGGGCAATGGTAAGGTTATCAACGTTGCTGGTGAAGGGGCTGGCATGAAGCTAACTATTGAATTCCCCACACAAGGTGTACGCGTGGTGATGGCTAAATTTGCACCTGTCAAAAAGGGATAAAATTGTGTATAGCAGTTAGCCTCTTTACCTTGTTTGTATGGGATAGTATAGAATGTTACTGTATAGTAAAAGGGATGTAATATGAATCCGAAAGATAGAATCAAAGAGTTGCAAAAGGAGTTAACTCATGCACAGTATTTATACTATGTAAAAGATGCTCCTACGATGAGTGACTTTGAATATGATAAAAAATATCGTGAGCTTGTAGATTTAGAAACAGCTCATCCTGAATATATTGTGCCATCCTCTCCAACACAACGTGTAGGTATGAAGGTGGAAGGCTCCTTTGAAAAGGTTGTACATGGACGCCCTATGTTGAGTCTTTCCAATGTATTCAATGCTGATGAAGTTCGAGCATTTGCTAGTCGCGTAGAAAAGGAATTAGGACATAAGCCTTCTGCGTACGTAGTAGAGTTAAAAATTGATGGATTGGCTGTCAATTTGCACTATGAAAATGGCATGTTTGTACGTGCCGTTACGCGAGGTGATGGTCGCGTTGGGGAAGATGTAACTGCCAATGTACGTACTATTAAATCGATTCCTTTATCCCTAGAGAATGCGCCAGAATTTATCGAGGTTCGCGGTGAAGCATATATGCCTCATAGTGAATTTAAACGTATAAATGAAGAACGTGATGAAGAGGGCTTGCCAACCTTCGTAAATCCTCGTAATGCTGCGGCAGGCTCCTTGCGTCAACAGGATCCTGCTATTACAGCAAGTCGTAACCTAGCCTTCTTTGCTTATGCTATTGGCTCTGAAGAAGGTGCTAGTATTCATAGTCAAGAGGAGTTACTTAAAAGCCTGGAAAACTTTAAGTTCTCTGTAAATCCTCACTATCGCGTGTGTCATACCATTGATGAAGTTATTGAAACTATCAATTATTGGGATGAAAAACGCCATGACTTGCCATACGATACTGACGGTATGGTTATTAAAGTAAATAGCTTTGATGATCAAGAGGCACTTGGCAGCACTGCCAAAGATCCTAAGTGGGCTACTGCTTACAAATATCCGCCAGAAGAGGTAGAGACCATTCTTAAAGATATTACGATCAATGTGGGGCGTACAGGCGTTCTTACACCTACTGGTGAGCTAGAATCTGTATTCGTGTCCGGTACAAATGTAAGTCGTGTTACATTACATAACCAAGACTTCATCAATGAAAAGGATATTCGCATTGGTGACCACGTTATCATTCACAAGGCGGCTGAAATTATTCCAGAAGTCATCCGTGTAGTTCCAGAAAAACGTAATGGTTCTGAGGTGCCTTTCACCATTCCAAATCGCTGTCCAGTATGTGACTCTCCGGCAGTTCGTCGTGAAGGTGAAGCCGCTGTTCGTTGTACTAATAAACACTGTCCAGCCATTGAAAAAGAACAAATTATCCATTTTGCATCTCGAGATGCTATGAATATAGATGGTCTTGGTCCTAGTATTGTAGAAAACTTGATTAATAATAAGTTAATTACTAATGTGGTCGATTTATATCATTTAACAGTAGACCAACTAGTTACCATGGATCGGATGGGTAAGAAATCTGCAGAGAATTTGGTGAAAGCCATCGCAGACTCTAAAACTCGTGGATTAGACCGCGTATTGTATGGCCTCGGTATTCGCCTAATTGGATCTAAAGCAGCCGGCACAATTGCTAACGTTGTGAAATCTATGGAACGATTCTTGACAATTACTAAAGAAGAATTGGTGGCGGTAGAAGAAATCGGTCCTACAATGGCAGATAGTATTGTTGAATACCGTCAAGATCCTGCTCATGTAGAAATCATTGAAGGTCTAACAGCGGCAGGACTTAAGATGACTGTAGATGTTGTTGAAGCAGCAGGTAACCAAATGGAAGGAGAAATCGTCGTTCTCACAGGTAAACTTGAAGTTATGGGCCGCAGTGAAGCTGGTAAGATTCTTGAAGCTCATGGGGCTAAGGTTACAGGTTCCGTATCTAAGAAAACAACCCTTGTTATTGCTGGCGAAGACAGTGGTAGTAAGCTTACTAAAGCAAATGAATTGGGTATTCGTGTTATGAATGAAGACGAGTTTGTAGAACTATTAAAAGAATTAGGGGAAGTTAATTAATTTTTTGATGGGGCCCGTTAGCTTTTCTATGAACTAGTTAAAAAGAACTTGCTACACCTGTTTGCTCCGTCCTGCGTAATGTCGCTGCACAGGTATAGCAAGTTTTTTTATAACTGTTGAGATAAACTAGTCCCATCAAAAAATTGTATCCTTTATAAAATGAAGCCCAAAATAATCATAATATATAAATTATGGCTATTTCGGGCTTTAAATAGTTAGAACTTCTGATTTAGGGCAGGTGGATTAAAATACTTATTATATGATTTATAAAATGTAAACATAGCTGCTGTATATGCTGGAGAGAGAAGTGTAGGAGTAGTTATACTTTCAGAATAAGGTGTAATAGATATTGCTGTACCATCAAAATTATATGTTTGCATAGAATTTATTCGATATTTTACACCTGCATATTTTAAGATTTTATTTGTAAAGTCAGTTTTATTTTCACTTTTTTCTAAAGTAGAACTTACATTATTATTGTAGTCATAGAAATATGTACTATTTAATTGAGCTATTGCATTATTGCTATAGTCAACTAAATATAGTGAGGAATTTATAACGTAATATGGAGGCGCATATCTTATAACATTTATACTGTTTATATCAATATAGCCATCTCCCTTATTATCAGCATATATGTATTTAAATTTTGATGGATTATCTTTTATTTCTTGGAGAGAAATAGCGTTAGTTGTTAGTGGAAGTAAAATTAAAAATATAGCAAATAAAAATTTAATCATAATATTACCGTACTCCTTAATTAAACTTAGAATTTTTGGATCTTTGAAGGTAAGTTAAAATACATATTATAAGATTTATAAAAAGAATACATCGCTGATTCATATGCTGGTGACAATATTTTAGGAATTTTCGGTCCTTTGTTAGTTGTAACTGGTCCTTCATATAATTCACCATTGTAATTATAAATAGTTAGAATATTTGTCTGATATTTAACACCAGCATATTTTGTAACTTGATTACCAAATTCTGCTTCTGAATGAGTTTTATTTAATAAGACTGAAACATTATTACTATAGTCATAAAAGTATGTATTATCTAGTTCTGAAATTACATTATATTGATAAGAAACCAAATAAGCTGTAGATTTTATAATATAATAAGGTGGAGCATATCTAATAACATTAATAGAGTCATTATTAACATATTGATCACCTAAACTATCAGAGTATACTAGTTTATAC
>DXZL01000004.1 GCA_019419725.1 Veillonella sp.
ATTTTTAGTATACCAAATTATACATAAAGTATATAGTCAATATTACTATTTTATGTTTATTGTAACTTAGCTAATAAAGCTTTTAGATATACATATACATTTTCAACAGATGGTAAATGAACGCGTTCCATTGGTGTATGTGGACTTACGATAGTAGGACCAAAGCTGATCATTTGTGTATTTGGTAGTACACCTTTTAACAAGCCACATTCGAGACCGGCATGAATTGCGTTGACATTCGCTGGTGTATCAAACATTTCGTTATGTAAGGAAATAGCTTGCTCTTCAAGTTTTGATCCTTTGTCATATTCCCATGCTGGATAGCCACCAGTGCGTTCTGCAGATACGCCAAGTGTTTTTGCAAGAAGAAGCATTTTCTTTGCTAAGAATTCAAGGCTGTTACTGTTAGAACTACGAATAGAGATGAGTATTTCAATAGTATGTTCATTTTCGCGTACGATTGCGATGTTGTCAGAAGTTTCTACAAGATTTGGGATAGATTTGCTTACAGAATGAACACCATCTTGTGCAAGATAGATGTAAGTAATGAGAGCTTCTGTTGTATCATCTGCATAGACTACATCAGGTGTTGCGACATCTTCTACAACAAATTTAAGACCTGGATCTTGGATACCATATTCATGGAGATATTGTTTTTCTTGGTATGCAATTAATGTTTTAATAGCCTCTACATCTTCAGCGCGTACGGATAATACGGCAACTGCTTTAGAAGGAATGGCATTATGTTTTACACCACCTTCAAAGGATGCTAAGCATACAGGATATTGTTGTTGAATATCATAGAGTACACGTGTTAATACTTGGTTTGCATTTGCGCGTTGTTCGCAAATTTCAATGCCGGAGTGACCACCTTTAAGGCCTGTTACGGTAAGGGATAAGCCTGCATCATAGCCAGGTTGGTTGTTTTCACGCAATAAAGGAATATTTACGTGAACGTGGCAACCGCCAGCACAGCTAACAGTAAAATCGTGTTCTACTTCTGTATCGAGGTTGAGTAAGTAATCACCACTTACTTGGCCTTCTTTAATAGCGAAAGCGCCATCCATACCAGTTTCTTCATTCGTAGTGAACAATAATTGCATAGGGCCATGTTGTTGGCTATCATCTTCAAGAATAGCAAGCATCATAGCACCGCCCATGCCGTTATCTGCACCTAATGTAGTGTGGTCTGCATGCATCCATTCGCCTTCGATGATATTGGCAATTGGGTCTTTAGTGAAGTCATGGTTAGAGTCGTGATCACGAACACATACCATGTCGATATGACCTTGTAAGATGATAGAAGGTCGATTTTCATAACCTGGGGATGCAGGTTTTTTGATGACTACATTATATTGGTCGTCTTGATGGACTTCTAAACCTAAGTTTTTGGCAAAGTTTACGATATAATCGCTAATGCCTTTTTCGTTGCCAGATTCACGAGGAATTTGGCTCATTTCTTTAAATATTTCTAATACGCGTTTTGCTTGAACGATTGATTCCATAATGGTTCCTTTCATTCTGATGTAATAATAGATATATATGTTGATTGATTATACTGAATACGTAGTAATTTTATTAGTATACGAATTGATACTAATAATTGGATTTATTTCAGTGATAACTTTCACCGACATATATATGGAATATATAAATAATTAGTATATATATAGTTATATCACAAGAATGATTATTAGGATAGTTAATGCAAGCATTAGCAAATGTAGAGACTAGCTATATAGGAATAATAATGTATAATGAGGTTATACGATTAACGATTTTACAAATCCATTAGATTTTAGAAGGTTGGTGAACCGATGCAACACGACAGTCGCAATATTAGTATGCTTATGGATTTTTATGAGATGACCATGGCACACGGCTATTTTACGCAACATGAAAACACGGATCGCGTCGCGTTTGATGTATTCTTCAGACGCAATCCAGACAAGGGTGGCTTTGCCATTTTTGGTGGTCTTGAACAAATCGTTGAGTACATTTTGAATTTACACTTTGATGAACGTGATATTGATTTTTTACGGGCTCAAGGTATTTTTAGTGAGGAGTTTTTAAACTATCTAAAAGATTTCTCGTTCACTGGTGATGTATATGCATTCCCAGAGGGTTCTATTATTTACCCCAATGAACCGGTTATTACTATCGTAGCGCCTCTCATAGATGCACAAATCGTAGAAACTGCAGTGCTAACTATGATGAACCATCAGTCCCTTATCGCTACAAAGGCCAATCGTATCGTACGCGCCGCAGATGGTCGTGTTGTAGCTGATTTTGGTGCCCGTCGAGCTCATAATGTGGATGCCGCTGTATATGGTGCGAGAGCAGCCTACATTGGTGGTGTGCAGTCTACGGCAACTGTTTTAGCGGGCCAACAATTTGGCATCCCTGTGAGCGGTACGATGGCGCATAGTTGGGTTATGTATCATGATTCAGAATACGAAGCTTTTAAAGCTTACGCTGAAGTCTATCCAGATGGAGCTGTATTCCTCGTTGATACTTATGACGTCTTGAACTCTGGTGTACCTAATGCAATTAAAGTAGCTAAAGATGTATTAGAACCTATGGGAAAACGTTTAAAAGGGATTCGCCTTGATTCTGGTGACCTGGCGTACTTAGCTAAAAAAGCACGCCGCATGCTTGATAAAGCAGGCTTAGAAGATTGTAAAATTATGGCTTCCAACAGCCTTGATGAATATACGATTACATCCTTGTTAATCCAAGGCGGGCCTATCGATATCTTCGGGGTAGGTGAAAGACTGATTACCTCTAAGAGCGATCCTGTATTTGGTGCAGTTTACAAGATTGCTGGTGTTGAAAAAAATGGCGTATGGGAGCCGCGCATCAAGATTTCAGAATCTGTTGAAAAGATTACGAACCCAGGCTTTAAAAAGGTGTACCGCGTGTACAATGAGAAAGGTCGTGCCATTGCAGACTTATTAACATTGTTAGAAGAGGTACCAGATACAACCGAACCATATCGTTATATTGATCCAGAACAACCGTGGCGTGAATTGTACTTTGAAAACTGTACTTTCAAAGAAATGAAACAACTCATTATTAAGGATGGAAAATTACTAGTAGAATTACCAACCTTAGATGAGCTTCGTCAATATGTTAAAGACCAATTAGAAACTGAAATTTGGCCTGAAGAACAACGTTTTGAAAATCCACATCGTCATTACCTTGATATGAGTCCAGGATACTATCAAATGAAAATGGATTTATTAAATCGTATTTTCCGGAAAAAATAGGAGGGCTTATGTTAGATAATCCACAAGCAACAAAAGAGGCTCTCATTCAATGGATTCGAGATTATTTTAACCAAAATGGACCTAGTTGCAGCGCTGTAGTAGGCATTTCAGGGGGTAAGGACTCCACAATCGTGGCAGCCCTTTGTAAAGAAGCCCTTGGGGCAGAACGCGTAGTGGGAGTGCTCATGCCAAACGGCATTCAATCCGATATCGATGATGCTAAGACCGTTGTCAATCACTTAGGTATTTCTCATATTATTGTTAATATAGGAGCTGCTTACGAAGCTTTAACAAATGCTATTATTCAAGGCGAAGGGTATGAAGTTGTAACGGGTAGAAATGATTTATCTCGAGATGCAGCTATAAATACACCACCGCGCCTTCGGATGGCAACCTTATATGCTGTTGGTCAAAACTTACCAAATGGTGCACGTGTGGCCAATACATGTAACGGCTCTGAAGATTATGTAGGGTACTCTACAAAATATGGCGATAGTGCAGGGGATTTTAGTCCTCTCGCCAATCTTGTTGTAGAAGAGGTGCGTCAAATTGGTCGACTCCTAGATATTCCTAAATATCTTGTAGATAAGACACCTAGTGATGGTCTCAGTGGTCAATCTGATGAAGATAAATTAGGTTTTACCTATGCAGTTCTAGATCGCTATATTAGAACCGGTCAGATTGATGATTTAGAAACAAAAGAACGTATTAATCATTTGAACCGTATTAATAAGCATAAATTAGAATTGATGCCTTCCTTTCAGCCCCAACGTTGATTAACAAATGATTCACTATTTTATGTATTTTATGATGGAGGTAATATGGAGACAAAAATAGCTTTGATTGGTACGGGTGGTACGATTGCTGGACAAGGCGCATCCGATACAGATTTGACTGGCTATACTGCAGGTGTGTTGGGTCTCAATGAAATCCTAGATTCTGTACCTGGCACAGAACCATATGGTCCATATATATATACTCAGTTTAGTAATATTGAAAGTTCCGATATTACTGTCCAGCATTGGTTGGATTTAGCCAAGTTAGTACAAAAATTAGTTGATCAAGAGGATATCGGTGGTGTTGTTATCACTCATGGTACAGATAGTATGGAAGAAACAGCCTATTTCCTTAATCTTACTGTTCATACAGATAAGCCTATCGTTATTACTGGATCTATGCGACCTGCTGGGGCAATCAGTGCAGATGGTCCGATTAATCTATTACAAGCGATTCAAGTGGCGAGAACGCCAGAGTCTGTAGGTAAAGGTGTACTTGTTGTTTTAAATGGCTATATTGATGGAGCACGCGATGTTTCTAAGCGGAATACAACGAATGTAGCAACCTTCGATAGCCCATTAGTAGGTCATCTTGGCATTGTACAAGATGGAGTGGCTCATTATTATAAAGCCTCTACTCGTCGTCATACGAAAGAATCTGTCTTTGATGTACATGATTTAAAAGAATTGCCTCGTGTAGTCATTTTGACTTGCTATGGTGGCATGGATGACATGGTACCAATGAGTGTAGTGGCGACTAACCCTGATGGGCTCATTTTGACAGGGTTAGGGCATGGTACAATTCCTCAAAATGTACGTCAAATAACACAAAATACAGCCTTTCCAACTGTACGCGCCTCTCGTACAGGCAGTGGCATGGTGTCTTCCGTACCACAAGATGCACTAGCAGGCTATCTTGTAAGTGATACATTGAGTCCACAAAAAGCTCGTATTTTATTGATGCTTGGCCTTACTAAAACTAAAAACCTTAAAAAGTTACAACAGTTCTTCTATGAGTATTAATTAGAAAAATAAAAAAGATTTGAGAAAAACTCTCAAATCTTAATTTGATATTCATTTTCAAATATTATACTGTGTGTAACAGTTTTATATGCAATGAACCGCACATCCCGATCGCCTAGGATGTGCGGTTTTTATTTCGCCTAGGATGTGTGTGTTTATTCGGCGCCAATAGCATTTTCTAAGGCTCGTTGTATACCTATATAAACAGCCTTAGCTAATGTATCCCCGAATAGGGAGAAGGAGCCTGCATCTGTTAACACATCACCATTGGTATCGATAGTGAGAACTACACCATCTGTAGAGGTACCGGTGGCAGAAGTCTTGCGCTCTTTTGTTATTGCATCAGGGATATCTTCGTTAATAAATGGATAGAGTCGTACACTTTCAACACCCCAATCTTGAAGGGCTGCTGTTTTAGCCTCTGTAATTGTCATGATGGCTTTCACCATAGCACTATCTGTTAAGGCCTTATTTGTAAAGACAAGAATGTTGATGGTACCAGGTACTATGAAACTGCCATCTCGCTCTTCGTAGCAATAGCCTGTGCCTGCACGATGGGCTGTTTTTTCATAGCCTGCAGTAACGATGGTTTCCACAATCGTATCATGTTCTTCGACCTTAGCGTATGCGTGAAGGTTCATTGTGGCAGATGTGAGCAGTGCTGTACTAAAATGAACGGGCGTATCGATGTGTTCAAACTCTTGTGCTAAGTAATTAGCTACAGAGCCGCCAGGTAAATCTTTTTCTGTTTCGATTTGATAGGTTAATTGTTGGTTTCGTACGGCCAAGGTATGGTGATACCCGCCATTGAGTTGACCACTAGATAAGGAATAATGGATGTCATCAAAGTGTACTGTAACGGAACTTAATTCTTTCGTTACATGACCTCCTGTTGCAAGCTCTTGTGGTGCTTCATATGGATTGTTGAACATGTAAGTCTCCCTAGATTTAGATTGTTATATATATAATATAAGGATATAATAGTTTTACTAAATTATTGTAAAATACATATGTTAGATTATAACACATATGTTTATTTCGAATATATTTCCGATTCTATCGAATGAGCGTTATATTTTATTCATGGAGGTTAGTATGAGTGAGCTTTTAAATAGGGCTTCTGAATTACTGTTTAAAGATGCTAATGTATTGATTCAATTTCGAGATTGGTTCTTTTCTCAAGCGGGCAATATATTATTAGCTCTTATTATATTTTGGGTAGGTCGTTATGCTATTAAATGGGTGAAAACCTTTGCTGTCCGTATTATGACTAAGGCCTCTTATGACTCTGCTGCGATGAGCTTTATTACGCAGATCATCAATTATGCATTGCTAGTAGGTCTAATATTGATTTGCTTAAATCAAATTGGTGTTCCTACTACATCCTTTGTGGCTGCCTTTGGTGCCTTTGGTTTAGGCATTGGCTTGGCCTTGCAGAACAACCTTTCCAACTTGGCATCTGGTTTACTAATTCTTATATTTAAGCCTTTTAGAGCTGGCCATGTTATTCAAGTTGGAGATACTGTAGGTAGTGTTAAGTCTATTCAATTTATGTATACTATTATCACTACTAAAGATCAAAAAAATGTGTATATCCCAAACTCTATCCTTACCTCCCAAGCTATAACTAATATTGCTTATACTCACGAAAGGGTTATCCCGTTCGTCTTTGATATTGGTTATAACAATAATCATCATGAAGCAATTAAAATCTTAAAAAATATTTTTGCTGCTGATAAACGTGTACTCAATCCTAAAAATATGGAAATTGGTATTTCTGAATTTGGCGATAACTCTGTACGCATTGCTGCCTATGCACGCGTTAAGTCGAAAGACTTCTTAGATGTGCAATATGGAATTATGTCTGATGTAAAAGATGCGTTCGATAAATATGGTATCGACATTCCATATCCTCAACGTGTTGTATATCTTCAAAATGTAGATAACTCTACTGGTGAAATTAAGGGAACTAAGAAAAAAGCAAGTGGAACGGATGTTGCCATTGATGATAACCCTGAAAGTTAATATGTGATACAGAAAGTGAGATATATGATATCTTTAACAACTAATGTTTGTATAGTTTGGAAACGACTTATTTTGATGATAGCCTTTATAGGCGCTATTATTTTCGGTACTAGTGTTTCTCATGCGGCGTATATTGCGCCGCCATCTACGATAGGTGAAGCTGTTGTTCTCATTGATGCGGATACAAAAGAAATCCTATTTGCAAAGAATCCTGATAAGTGGATGCATCCTGCGAGTACTACGAAAATGGTTACCTTGTTAACAGCTCTAGAACTAAAAGGTACACAACTTGATGAACTGGCGACTATTAGTAGTTATGCCACTAGTATGGAGGAATCCAATCTGGGGGTTCGCGTGGGTGATCAAATTACCTTGGAAGGCGTTCTTGAAGGCATGATGGTTGCCAGCGGTAATGATGCGGCCGTTGTAGTAGCAGAAAATGTAAGTGGCTCTGTAGAGAACTTTGCGAAGGACATGAATCGCGTTGCTGCCAAAGCGGGAGCCAAGAATAGTGTATTCTTAAATCCGCATGGTTTGACGCAAATGGGTCATCATTCTACGGCTCGCGACTTGGCGATGATTGCAGCGTATGGTATGAAATACCAAATGTTCCGCGATAAAGTAGCTAATGATTATTATAAGGTGCCTTATCAAAACCGTACGCCAGAAACAATTCGCACCACAAACCATTTCATTCGCAATAAATATCCCGGTGCTAATGGTTTAAAAACTGGCTTTACGAATGCTGCAGGGGAATGCTTGATTGCATCGGCTACCCGTAATGGTCATACTATGATTGTAGTTATGCTTAACGATGATAACCGTTGGGATGAAGCAGTACAATTCCTTGACTATGGCTTTAAACTTCGTGGAGTTATTTAGGAGAACTATTGTGTAATGGGGGATATATGAGTTCATTTTTTGCATTTTTAAAACGCATGCGCTTTATCAATCGATGGAGCCTTATGCGCAATACAGAAACAGAAAATATTCAAGAGCATAGCCTTGAAGTGGCTATGGTAGCTCACAATTTAGCAGCTCTCAAAAATGAATACTTTGGTGGTAATGTGGACATTAATAAGGTAGCGGTCATTGCCATGTACCATGAGGTGAGTGAAATCTTCACAGGCGACATGCCAACACCGATTAAATATTTTGATCCAAAACTTCGTGAACTGTACGGTGAAGTTGAAACATTAGCACAAGAGAAAATGTTATCTACCTTGCCAGAACGACTACAAGCTGTTTATAAGCCTTTCATAGTAGATGCAGAGGATAATCCTGAGTGGCCTATCGTTAAGGCGGCAGATACAATTTCGGCCTATATGAAATGTGTAAACGAACTCAAGGCAGGGAACGATGAGTTTAAAGAAGCACATGACTCCATTTTGGCTAAACTGAAAGCACTCAACATGCCAGAGGTAGATATGTTCCTTGAGACTTATATGCCTGCTCTTGGTAAAAGCTTAGATGAGCTAAATTACTACGAAATCAAATAAGGATTAAAAAAGAGACGACGGATGGTCGTCTCTTTTTATTCTATAAAAATAGCCATAACATCTTAATAGACGTCACAGCCATTTTACATCTCAAATAAAGTTTTAGAGATGAGCTGGACGTTCCTAGGCATCTAGCCATCTCTGTTATATTATTATAAGTTTTTGCTAAACAGATGTCAAAGCCTGTAAAGCTTACAAAGATATTATAAAGCATAACAAATTATAATATCTATTTTTCTTCAATAATATTTTGGTTCCTCATTAATATTTTCTTCCCACGCCACGAGAATGCCCGGTGCCCATATTTAGCTTTGAACTCTTTGTTTGTAAGCATTTCTAGTTCATTAATATCGATGTGTGGTTCTACTTGTTGGAACTCGGGAATTGGTGTTGAGGGAATACCTTGATTATGGGGGCATACCTCTTGGCATACATCGCAGCCAAATACTAATGGGGTTTTAGCGATAATATGTTGTTCTTGGTCGGTGAGTTCTCCTTTTTTCTGTGTTAAGTAGCTTTTACAAGTATCGTATTTGAATTCTTCGTACCCTAAGCATTGACCTAGACAAGCGGTAATACAACGATTACAACCCATGCAAGATTGTTTAAGTGGTGTGTTCGGCTCAAATTCTAAGGTGGTTAATATCGTTCCTATTACTACGTAGGATCCCCATTTAGGACTGATAAAACAATTGTTTTTGCCATAAAAGCCAAGACCCGCTAAGTATGCCATGTAACGGTCTGCCAAGGGAGAGGTGTCACAATGTATAGAAAACTGAGCTGAAGGATTCATTTTTTGTAATTTTTCAATAAGTTTTTCTAAATATTCATTAATGACCAGGTGATAATCTGTGCCCCATGTATAGCGGGACAGATTGGATGGACCGTTATGTTCTACGTAGTATGGAAAGAGACAGACAATAGCACTTTTAGGTGTGAACTCAGTTGTTCCTAGTAGTCGTTCCTCCACATCTGCAGCTGTAAATGGACAGGGATTAGTTTCGTACAAAATGGTTTTTGCATTTTCAGGTAGAGGCCAAGGGGCAATCCCAAATTCATAAATATGTAATTCTTTGCAAAATTCCTGTAAATTTATATCTTTCATCATAGATTTAGTGGCGAATAATTGGTAAAATAAAAATATAAGAAACGTGAGGAATTCTATAGATTCCTGCCAAGTTTGTAGTTCGGTGATATCTGTATTTTTATGGTTATCATCCAGTTCTGTTAGTATTAGTATACCATTGAGAGGACAGATTATGTTAGCATTTATGAAAGTATTACAACCGAAGACGGTGGAAGAGGCTTATGAATTAGCCACAAAAAACAAAACTGCCCCAATGCTAGCTGGCGGCTGTTGGTTGCGTTTAGGTCGGCGCACATGGCCTGCAGTGATTGATATGGCTAGTCTTGACTTGCGTTATGTTCGCGAAGAGGATAACGAATTTGTCATTGGTGCTATGGCAACGCAAGGCGACGTGGAACGTTTTGAGCCATTACAACAATTCTGTGGTGGTGCTGTTGTTAAAGGTGTTAAAGAAATTCTTGGCATTCAATTCCGGAACAATGCTACTATGGGTGGATCTGTAGCAAGCCGCTTCGGCTTCTCCGACATTATTCCTGCCTTAATGGCAGTACATGCAGACATCGTTACTTTTAAAGGCGGTCGCATGTCCATACATGACTATATGAAATACAGAGAACGTGATATCCTCGTGGAAATTCGTATCCCTAAAGTAGATGTGCCTGTAGCTGTAGAGGCTCTTCGCATCTCTCGTGGTGACTTCCCAGTGTTGACAGGTGCTCTTCGCCGTGATGACAAAGGCGTTGAAGTGTACATCGGTACACGACCTGGCGTGCCTCAATTAGCAGAAAAAGCAAGTGCTCTGCTTTCAGAAAAAGGATTGTCTGCAGCAAAAGAAGCAGGTCAATTAGCATCTGAAGAGTTAGTTTACCAATCTAACTCTCATGCTTCCACAGAATATCGCATGGAAATGGTAAAAGCTATGGTTCAACGCTTGTCTAAGGAGGTGGCACAATAATGGAACTCGTACTTAATATTAATAATAAAAATGTAACTGTTAATGTGCCAACTGATGAAATGTTATTGGATACATTGCGTAATCTTGGTTACTATAGCGTACGTTGTGGCTGTGACACAACAAACTGTGGCCTTTGCACTGTATGGGTAGATGACGAAATTATCTTGTCTTGTGCATATCCTACATTCCGTGCGCCAGGTCATAAAATTACTACATTAGAAGGCTTGCAAGAAGAGGCTGAATTATTAGCGGCTTGTATTGCTAGCGAAGGCGCTGACCAATGCGGCTTCTGTACAACTGGCATGATGATGAGTGCTATCAACTTGAAACGTAAAAATCCAAAGGCTAGTGATGATGAGATTCGTGAATACCTGATCGGTAACTTGTGCCGTTGTACTGGCTATGAATCACAACTTCGAGGGGTTCGTAAATTCTTAGAAGGAGGCCTAAAATAATGAATAAGCACATTGGTAAATCCTATGACAAGGTTGACTCTAAAGGTATTTTGACGGGTAAACCGTCTTATACTGGCGATTTTGTTCCAAAAGATGCGCTCGTTATTAAGGTTCTTCGTAGTCCTCATGCACAGGCGCGCATTAAATCAATCGATACATCTAAAGCTAAATTGATTCCTGGCGTAGAAGCGATCTTTACACATGAAGATGTGCCTAATACTCGTTTTACATTGGCTGGTCAAACCTACCCAGAGCCATCTGCTTATGATGCGCTTATCTTAGACCCTGTAGTTCGTTATGTAGGCGATGAAGTGGCTCTTGTTGTTGCAAAAGATGAAGCTACAGCACTTAAAGCGATGCCTCTTATCAAGGTTGAATACGAAGTACAAAAACCTGTGCTCGATATGCATACGGCTATCGACCATGAAACAGTAGTCCACCCTGAAGATGATATTCATAATAATATTCCTGTAGGTCAAGATTATAAACGCAATATTTGCGTATCTTATCATAAACGAGTAGGCGATATTGAAGCTGAACTTGCAAAATGTGATTATGTAGTAGACGGTACTTACTTTGACCAGGCTACACGCCAAACAGCAATGGAACCATTCCAAAGTTATGGTTACATTGATGCATTGGGCCGCGTAGTTATCGTATCTTCTACACAAATCGTATTCCATGTACGCCGACATATTGCACGTGCATTAGGAATTCCGGCTACAAAGGTTCGCGTAATCAAACCTCGTATCGGCGGTGGTTTTGGTTCTAAACAAACGGCTTGTACAGAAATTATGACAGCTTTTGTGGCGTGGACATTGAAGAAACCTTGCTACCTCTTATACGATCGTACTGAAGCACAGACTTGCTCCACTACACGTCATGCTCGTGAATGGAAAATCCGTGTAGGTGCTACAAAAGATGGAATTATCAAAGTAATTGATATGGACTCCATTACTGATGCAGGTGCTCATGCAACTCACTGTTTCACTACTACTACAGCTGGTGAGCATAAGTCCATTCCTTTATACAATAAAGCGACAGCTATCCACTACGGTACAGAAGGCGTGTACATGAACCATACACCAGGCGGTGCATTCCGTGGTTATGGTGCTACTGAAGCGTTATGGCCATTAGAGTGTGCTGTTAATAATTTGGCAGATAAAATGGGTGTTGACCCTGCTGAATTGCGTCAAAAGAACTTGATTGCTCAAGGTGAACAAAGCTTGGTATATGCTCCAGATGAATACCTTGACTCTGGTCTATTCCAAGATACAGTAAACCGCGTAAAAGAAATGGCTCGTTGGGATGAGCGTCCTCATTCTTGGGATATTGACGAACGTTATCGCGGTGGCCTTGGCATGGCATTAGCATTACAAGGTTCTGGTGTTGCTAACATTGACGTAGCATCTGTAGAAATTCGTCTTGGCGATGATGGTAACTACACATTGTATACGGGCTCTTCCGATATGGGCATGGGTGCTAATACTGTATTGACTCAGATGGCTTGTGAAATTATTGGCTGTCCTATGGAATACATGACTGTTGTTGAATCTGATACAGACATCGTACCATTTGATCCAGGTTCCTATGCATCTAGTACAACATACGTAACTGGTACGGCGGCGAAAATGGCTGCTGAAGAATTACGCACTAAGATTATTGCTAAGTTCGCTCAATTCTTCGATACAGATGTAGAAAACATCGATTTTGATGGCGTTGTAGCTACCACAAAAGATGGTTCTCAAACTATGGATATCCATCAATTAGCTCCAAAATTATTGGTAGGCGTTAATGCAGAACAATTGTCTGGTTTCGCTACATGGGGCAGTCATACGTCCCCACCTCCATTCATGGCAACTATTGCAGAGGTAAAAGTAGACAAACAAACTGGCAAGGTTATTCCGCTTCATACATATTCCTGCATCGATTGCGGTACTGTTATTAATCCTAAATTGGCTCGTGTTCAAGTTGAAGGTGGCGTAGTACAAGCTATCGGTATGGCGTTGTATGAAGATATACGCTATTCTAATAATGGTCGCTTAGAGACTAATAACCTTATGACTTATAAAATTCCAACCCGTCAAGATATTGGCGAGTTACATGTAGACTTTGTAGAGTCTTATGAACCGACAGGCGGGTTTGGTGCCAAATCTATTGGTGAAGTTGTTATTAATACGGCTAGTCCAGCTATTCAACATGCTATTAAAAATGCAGTTGGTGCGGACGTTCGTACATTACCTATGACACCTGAGAAGGTATTTATGGCTATGGACGAGAAATATAAAGTATAGAGATTTCTATTTACTTTTCCTTTCTAAGGAGGCCTGGTTTTATGACATCACAAACATCCTATTGGAATCGATTGATTCAGCCGGGAATCGTGGCCCTTGTTGGGGCAGGCGGTAAAACGACTGTGCTTTCAAAATTAGTAGAATATGGAAGGCTGAAAGGTCAGCCCATCGTAGTTACGACTACGACTCGACTCTATGAATCTCAAGTGGCTCATTATGAACCGATTTATACTCGAAATATTAATGAAGCTGATGAATATTGTACTGATCGTATTTTGCGTGGATATTGTGGTGCGTGGTTCTCTGGCATTACAGGAACAAAAGTGGACTCCTTAGATTGTGATCTTATCGATGGTTTAGCAAAATTGCATCCGAACTGGCAAATTGTAGTGGAAGCAGATGGGGCAAAGGAAAAATGGCTTAAGGCGCCTAAGACGACTGAGCCAGTCATCCCATCTCTCACAAAGACTACGATTGGTCTTGTGAATTTACAAATGTTAGGAGCGCCGCTTGATGATGAGCACGTGCATAACATCGAGCTCGTTCAAGATATTGTGAAACGCGATATGGGTGCCATTGTAACGCCACGCATGTTGGCTGATCTTGTGCTCCATAAACAAGGTTTATTCCAATACAGTAAAGGTAAAAAAATTCTGTTCTGTACTGGTTATGAAACGGTGCAGCATCGTATCATTGATGATTTTATTGATCATATTGTAGATAGCGACATTTCCGATATCATCTTAGCTGATGGATATAAAGCCAGTTGTGAAATCCGTCGCATTATTCAATGTCGGTAGGTACTCATGACTTATGTGAAAGCAAAATCTAATACCGCTTTCAGTCCCATGAAAGACCCCATAGACCGTCGTCCTTTGCATATTGGCATTGTCCTCCTCGTAGGAGGTCAATCCAAGCGCATGGGATGTAATAAGCAGCTTTTGCCTTGGCGTGGTAAAACTGTTTTAGATGCGGTCTGTGGGGCTCTTCATTGTGGATGGAATGATTCGGTAGAACTTACTAAATCCTGTAAACTACCTTTTGTAGCGGTTACTGGTGATGATTATGAAAGATTAGAACCTATAGTTACGAGCTATGGGTTTGAAGTGGTTCAGAATGAACATCCTAATCGTGGACAAGGCCTGTCCATAGCGATAGGAGTACGTCATTTGGTAGAAAACTCACCGATACCGCTAGACGGCATTCTTTGTTCTGTAGGGGATCAACCACTATTGACTGGGAATGTTGTACATCAGATTATTAGTGCATTTAGTGATAACTTTCATTCGAAAACTATCGTCGTCCCGCATTATGGGGCGAATTATCAGTCGGGAAATCCTGTTCTATTTGGTTTACATTGGTTTGAATCATTGCAACATATCCAAGGGGATCAAGGTGGCAAAACTATCATTCGCGGTAGTGGTAAAGACCATGTTATCAAATTGTGGATTCGTGACGATGTTGGATATGATATTGACACACCCGATGATTTTGAGCGTTTGAAACAACGTGAAAGTGAGGCATTATGAAACCATTAGTGCTTATGCGCGGAGGCGGAGATATCGCTTCTGGCGCTGTATATAGATTGAAACGTGCAGGCTATCCTGTGGTGATTAACGAAATCGCCATTCCTACCATGATTCGCCGTGAAGTATGTTATGGCAATGCTGTACATCGCGGAGAAATGATTTTGGAACGCTTTGTAGCCCGTCATGTAGCCCTTAGCGAAGTAGCAGATACGTTGGCACAAGGTATTATTCCCGTTGTGACAAGTTCATATGAAGAGCTACTTGATACATTGAAGCCAGCTATTGTTGTAGATGCTATTTTATGTAAAAAGAATCTTGGTACCAAACGTGATGATGCAGATCTTGTCATTGGTGTGGGGCCTGGATTTACTGCAGGGCATGATGTGGATGTTGTTATTGAAACCATGCGCGGTCATTACTTAGGTCGTTGCATCTATGATGGTCCAGCGCAGCCTAATACGGGAATTCCCGGTAATGTAGGTGGTTATACTCATGAACGTGTTATTCACTCACCAAAGGCTGGTCTGTTTACAGCTAAGCGCCATATCGGCGATTCTGTACAAGCTAATGAAGTCATTGGTTATGTAGATAAAGAGCCAGTGCGGGCAAAAATTACAGGTATTCTTAGAGGTATTCTTAAGAGCGGACTCATCGTATCCGACCATTTTAAATTGGCCGATGTAGATGCTCGTTGTGAAGAAGCTCATTGTTATAGTATTTCAGATAAATCCCTTGCCGTTGGTGGCGGTGTTTTAGAAGCTGTTACTGCATGGGAGTATGAAAGGAATCAAGATGGAAACGATCTATGATGTGATGAAAGACCGTCTTCAGCTTACAGAAACTACGCTGATGGTTACTGTATTGTCTGGCCCTCGTCAAGGGGATAAGACAATTTATGCTGAAGATGGTAGTGTTTTGTATGGTACACCAATCGAAGGATTTATGGTAGATAAAGCAAAGCTTAATTCTTTATGTATGGTAGGCGAAGCGGAATGTTTTGTACAACCTGTAGAAAATGATCCATCTGTCCTTGTATTGGGTGCTGGTCATGTGAGCCGTGCTATTACCGATTTATTATTATTTATTGGGTGTCGCGTAACCGTTGTAGATGACCGCCCAGAATATGTAGTTCCTGAATTCTTTGATGAACGTGTAACTCGTAAATGCTTACCATTAGAAAACTTTAAAAATGATCTACCTCTTGATGAATATAATGGGTTTATCATTGTTACTCGTGCTCATGAGTATGATAATGTATGCTTAGAACAATTGCGCGATTATTTGCCAACCTATATGGGTGTTATGGGCAGTCAAAAGCGTATTCATTATGCATTTGAAGTATTGCGTGAACAAGGTTGGACACAAGAAGAATTAGATATGGTATATGCACCAATTGGTCTAGACTTAGGTGCACAAACCCCTGAGGAGATTGCATTATCTATCGTTAGCGAATATTTGGCAGTGGTGCGTGGAAAAAAAGGCGGCTCATTGCGGAAAGGTAGAGTGAGCCATGAATCGTGAGTTTATTGAATATTTAAGTGCTCGTAAAAACGAAACACTAGCTGTAGCTACAATTTTATTTACACGTGGTTCTACACCGCGTAAGGCTGGCACATCTATGGTAGTATTCCCAGATGGATCTATCTTTGGTACTATCGGTGGTGGTCGTGCTGAAAATGAAATTCGCCTAAGTGCTGTTGATTCCTTGAATAAAAAAGAAGCACATCGTCGTATCGAAGTTCTTTTAGATGACGATGTAGCTGTAAAAGAAGGTATGGTGTGTGGCGGACAGATGGATGTGTGGATTGAAACACAAAATATTTAAGGTTTCAAGCAAATTTCATTGAAATGCATATACATGATATCTGTATTTATAAATTAATATAGGTCAATATGACAAAAATCTCATGGAGGGGCTGTTTCTAAATTTACAGTACTTTCAAAATGAGTTAAAATATAAGGTGCAGCCAAGTAGTTGGTTGTACCTTATTATTTTGTATAAGGAGCTACTTTTATGCATATTGACGCACTTATACATACCTTTAGGCTTCTTGATATTGCTGATATCTTAATCGTTGCCGTAGGTATTTATTACTTATATAAATTGCTTAAAGATACACGGGCCGTTGCTCTTTTAAAGGGTCTCGTTATGCTAGCAATTCTAAATTTATTGAGTCATTTGCTGAATCTATATGTTATCAATTGGATTTTGCAACAAAGTATGACTGTTCTTCTTTTCGCATTACCTGTAGTATTCCAACCGGAATTGCGTCGTGCGTTAGAACAATTGGGCCGTGGTCGAATTTTCAGTAAGGCACAGAATGTCAACGAAGAGGAAATGGATATGGCTATCAATGAAGTGATGGCGGCGGCTCGCGTTATGTCTCGTGAGCATACTGGGGCACTTATCGTTTTTGAACGTGAAGTGGGCCTCAATGACTTCGTTGATACAGGTATTTTAATTGATGCCGTGTTGAGCCGTGAACTAATTAAAAATATTTTCGTTCCTAGTACACCACTTCATGATGGGGCACTGATCATCCGAGATGGCCGTATTCGTGCAGCGGGGTGTTTGTTGCCACTAACTGAGGACCGTACATTGAGTACTGAACTTGGTACGCGTCACCGTGCAGCCATCGGTTTGTCTGAACAAACTGATGCTGTCGTTGTTGTAGTCAGTGAGGAAACGGGGACAATTTCCTACGCCTATGGCGGTCATATTTATCGCCATTTACCGGAAGATCAAATTAAAGAAGCGTTGCGTACATTTATGGAACGCCCTCGTCAAACCATTACTGGTATGTGGAAATGGGGGGCAAAAAAATGATGATACATTTGAAACGCAATTGGCCAGCTAAGTTGTTATCATTGCTAGCGGCTATCGTCATGTGGTTCTTTATCATGCGAGATCAGAACCCTGTGATGGAGGTAACCTATACAGTACCTGTTCAAGTCCAAAATCTTGATTCACATTATATTATAGAAGATGCACCTGATGTAGCACGCATTGTCCTTTCGGGCCCTCGAGATATGATTATGTCTATAAAGGCAGATAATCTTCGTGCATATATTGATGCATCTGGTGTGAAACCAGGTCAAAATAATGTAACCATTGGATTTACACCGCCAGCGGGGATGAGCCTTGTTGAGGTTAAGCCTGAAACTATAACAATTAATGTAGACGAATATGCAGAGCGGAAAATACCGGTTGAGATTGTACCAATTGGTAAGTTCTCCGACGATGTCGCTCTCAAGTCAGTAACCATTGTACCGAAAGAGGTAACTGTATCTGGACGTAAACAGCTTGTTAACGCCGTAAATAAGGTTGTTATGAAGGTCAATATCGCTGGTCAAACCAAGAACTTTAGTGCTGTTAGTACGTTAGAAGCCTGGGATATATCTGGTAATGTATTAGATGTACACATCAATCCGAGCCAAGGTCAAGCTCAATATGAACTAAACTTATTGCGTAAAGATAAAGCCGTTCCTATTACAGTACCAACGGCGGGAACGGTAGCTGATGGGTATGAAGTTAAGTCTATATCCGTTACACCAACTCAATTAACTGTTACTGGTCGAGAAGAAATGATTGACTCTGTTTCAGAAATTCAAACAGAACCCATTGATCTTACCGGTGCAACGAAGGGCATTCAAGGTAATTACAACTTAGTATTGCCAAGCGGTGTTAATAGTAATGTTACAACGGTACATGTTAAGGTAGATATACAAAAGAAAACTACGTAGTTCATGAGATTAAAGAGGTAATAGTAATTTCCAAAATTGTTATTACTAAAAACCTAAATTAAAAATAAGACCCTAATAGAGGATAAGATTAAACTCTATTAGGGTCTATTTTAATGCTTTATGGGGATACTCTGTTTATTATGTATTAGCTTTTACCGTAATATTGTATAATAGTATTGTATGACCAATTTCTAGTAGGTTAAATTTGAAGGATTTAGGTCAAATAAGAAAGAAATTTGCTAACCTAAAAGGATAGCTTAAATAAGGAAAGATATGATTAGAATAATAAATCTCCGCGTGGCCGTTACGGTCAAGTCGGATATAAAGGATATTGTAGAAAAGAAATATCCCCAATTGCGAGGCGCTATTGAAACGATTCACGTTGTACGACGCGCTGTAGATGCTCGTAAAAAACCGAATATTGTATTTGTGTATACCTTGTTTGTTGAGGTTCATAAGGAAGCTCAAATCATGAAAAAACTAGGTAAACAAAAGGATGTATCTGTATTTACTCCAGAGGATCCAGAACCTATTGTTTATGGTAATGTGCCTTTAGCATATCGCCCTGTAGTGATGGGCTTTGGTCCGGCTGGGATGCTAGCTGCCTTTTATTTAGCTCGTGAAGGGTACCGTCCTATCGTTCTTGAACGAGGTCAAGACGTTGATACTCGTAGCCAAGATGTAGAAACGTTTTGGAAGGAGGGCGTATTCAAGCCTGAATCTAACGTACAATTTGGCGAGGGTGGTGCAGGTACCTTCTCTGATGGTAAACTGACAACCCGCGTTACACATCCAAGATTGCATGAAATCTCCAAATATTTTGTAGAGTTCGGTGCTCCAGAAGAAATCTTGTATAAACATAAACCTCATGTAGGTACAGATAAGTTGCGTACCATGGTAAAAGCTATGCGTGAACGCATCATCGAATGGGGTGGTGAAGTTCGGTTCGGTGCAAAGATTACAGATTTATTTATCGAAAATGACCGTATCGTAGGTGTTGAAGTTAACGGTAATGAGCGCATTGATACGACGGTTGTACTTTCTGGCGTAGGTCATAGTGCGCGCGATACGTACGAAATGTTGCATAAACGTAATGTAGAAATGACGGCAAAACCATTTGCTATCGGTGTTCGTATTGAACATGATCAGGCTGTCATTGACGAGTCTCAATATGGTGTAGAACCATCTAGCTTGGGCCTTGGTGCCGCAGAATATTCTCTTGTGTACCACGATAAAGAAACAGGCCGTACAGCGTATAGCTTCTGTATGTGCCCAGGTGGTCAAGTTGTAGCATCAGCGTCCGAAAATGGGGGCGTTGTTGTTAATGGCATGAGTTTATATGCTCGTGATAGCGGTGTTGCGAATAGTGCTATCGTAGTTAATGTAGGGCCTGATGATTTTGGTAATCATCCTCTGGATGGTGTAGCATTCCAACGTGAATGGGAGCGTAAAGCTTATGAATTAGGTGGCTCTAACTTCCATGCACCAGCTCAGACCGTAGGTCAGTTTTTGGGACTTTCACAAGCAACAGGTGTACAAGATAGCACATATAGCTATGAACCAGGTGTAGTAAATTGCGATTTACATGATTGCTTGCCACCATTCGTAACGTCCGTGTTGGAACGGGCATTGCCGTATTGGGGACGACGCATTCATGGATTTGATGATCCTGCGGTATGTATGACTGGTGTTGAAACACGCACCTCTGCGCCGCTTCGTATGGGGCGTAATGAAGAACGTATTTCTCCAACTGTAGGTGGATTTTATCCTATGGGGGAAGGTGCAGGCTATGCTGGAGGTATTATGAGTGCAGCCCTTGATGGGGCAGAAACTGCCATTATATGCATGGCAAAATATGCAAAACCTAACTAGTTAGTAGTAGAATGTATGGTAAAGTAAACTACAGTATAGGTTCATTTTGGTACTGTAAAATAGTATATCTGTATACTATATATATATATATGTGGTGTATATATTGTGATATAATACACAACAGTAAATATATGAGGACTTGTGATTTTCACAATCCCTAGAGGAGGATAATTATGGCTCGTTTATTTGGTACAGATGGTGTACGTGGTGTTGTTAATGAATTTTTAACACCTGAATTAGCCTATCATTTAGGCCGTGCAGCGGCTACATATTTTGGTAAAGAAAAAGACCATCCTACATTCTTGATTGGTCGTGATACGCGTATTTCTGGCTCTATGCTTGAAAGCGCGTTAGCATCCGGTATTTGTTCTGTTGGTGGTAATGTTGTAATTGCCGGTGTTATCCCAACTCCAGCAGTAGCTTACCTTGTACGTCAACAAGGCGTTGATGCAGGTGCTGTTATTTCTGCATCTCACAATCCATATCCAGATAATGGTATTAAATTCTTTGATGGCGATGGCTATAAATTGCCAGATGAAGTAGAAGATCAATTAGAACAATATGTTCGTCAAAGTGCAGATAATGAATTGCCACGTCCAACAGGTGATGGCATTGGTACCATTGAGTACAATAGCAATTTAGCTCATTTCTACGCTCACTTTGTTCGCCACACAATTGATACATCCCTTGAAGGTTTGACTATCGTATATGATGGTGCGAACGGTGCTGCATCTAGCGTGGGTCCTGAAATTTTATCTGGTCTTGGTGCTAAAGTAATCAACATCAATGTAAATCCAGATGGCTTGAATATCAATGATCACTGTGGTTCTACACATATCGAAGGCTTACAAGTGGCTGTACAACAACATAATGCAGACCTTGGTATTGCTAACGATGGTGATGCGGACCGTTGCTTATTGGTAGACGAAAAAGGTCAAGTTCTTGATGGTGACCAAATCATGCTATTGTGTGCTCTTAAATTGAAAGAAGAAGGCAAACTCAAAGATGATACTGTAGTTGGTACTGTTATGAGTAATATTGGGTTCCATAAAGCGGCAGAAGAACTAGGAATGAAAACAGTTTCTACTGCTGTTGGTGACCGTTATGTATTGGAATACATGCGTGAACATGACCTCTCCGTTGGTGGTGAGCAATCTGGTCACGTAATCTTCTTAGATCACAATACAACTGGTGATGGCATGTTAACAGCTGTTCAAGTGGCGGCTCTTATGAAAGAAAAAAATCAACCACTTTCTGAGTTGGCTAGCATTATGACTAAGTATCCTCAAGTTCTTATCAACGTTCGCGTTGCTACAAAAACAGGTTGGGAAGACAATGATATTATCAAAGCAGCTATTGTGACAGCAGAAGGTGAACTTGGGGATGAAGGCCGCGTTCTCGTTCGTGCATCCGGTACAGAACCACTCATTCGCGTAATGGCAGAAGGTCCTAACCAAGAAGAACTACAAGCACTATGCCAAGAAATTGCCGATATTATCGGTAGAGAACAAGGGTTGGCTGAAAAGTAGGGTGTCATTATGAAAACAATAGGTTTAATTGGTGGAATGAGCTGGGAAAGTACGATTACGTATTACCAAGTTTTGAATGAAACTATTAAGCAAGTTTTGGGCGGTTTACATTCGGCAAAATGTATTTTATATAGCGTTGATTTTGAAGAAATAGAAAAGTGCCAGGCAAATGGCGATTGGAATAGAAGTGCTGAAATTTTATCCGATGCGGCGCAATCTCTTGAAAAGGCCGGTGCTGATTATATTGTTATATGCACGAATACAATGCATAAAGTTGCGGATGAAATAGAAAAACATATTCACATCCCTCTTCTTCATATTGCGGAAATGACTGCAGTAGAGTTAGAAAAATCAGGTATTACAAAGGTAGGTCTACTCGGTACCAAGTACACAATGCAACAAGATTTTTATAAATGTATCCTGGGAAATCGGGGGATTCATGTTGTTATCCCTAACGAAGATCAAGTTGAATTTGTAAATGATATTATATACAATGAATTGTGTTTAGGAATTATTTCTAATGAATCTAAACAACAATACTTAGATATTATTGGTGATTTGGTAAAATCTGGTGTACAAGGTGTTATTTTAGGCTGTACTGAAATCGGACTACTTGTTAAACAGGATGATACGGATATACCATTATTTGATACTACATTGATACATGCAAAAAATGCGGCGTTGATTTCTATTGATAGAGCATAATATAGTTAGGTTTTATTTTTGCTTAAGTAACATAACCCTCTATTAGATATTTTTATTCATTTTTAGAATATCTAATAGAGGGTTATGTTTATGTAATTAGAATTAGCTAGAGGCTAAAGCAAGTCTTTTTATATAGTTTGAATTTATATGAGAGGCGTTAGTATAGGTACATACGTATATAAGAAGTAACTTATGTTATTATAAATATATAGTCTAAAATATGTTTGATAGTAAAGGTGTAGTATGGCGGTTACGGTAAGAGAGTATTGGCAAAATCTTAAAACAGAATATGAAACTGCTTATAAGGTGTCCATATTCAGTGATTATAATGTATTAATACAATATGCAGAGCGTTTTGGATCTTACTTACGTGGTTTGGTTCAGGAGTATCCGCATGATGTAGATGTGATATGTGCTTTAGCAACTGTTGAACAGGTGTTGCGGCATGAGGAAATTTCAATTCAACTATTGGAGGATTTCCTCGAAACGTATAGTGATGAACTGAATGATACGGACAAAGCAAGAATTTACACTAATTTGGCTTTTTATTATAACGATGAGAGACATGTAAAAGAATATGATTATCTGTCGGCCGCTGTAAAGCTCAACTCTCCCTATATAGAGACCTATAGTGGTTTGGCTCTATATCATTTCTCATCTTACGAAGATAATGGATCGATAGAGGCTTTAACTAAAAGCTTACAGGCCTTTGAAAAGGGAATACGTGTATCTAATGATTATGAAATAAGCTATGGCCATGCAGCGTGTTTATTTGAGCTTAAAGAATATGAGAAAGCAAAGAGAATTTTTGAGCAGTTGTTACTGAACTACCCAAATAGAATGCGATTATTACTGGGGATAGCTTATTGTGATGTGTATTTAGGAAATAAAAAGCAAGCTCTTGATCGTTTACAGCAAATTAAATTGGGCTCAGATGTAGCATATTATTTAAGTAACGATGAGATTTATGATTTTGAAGTCTTTAATGCCTATTATGTTTTAGGTGAATACGAACTATTCTTAGAGGAATGTGAAAAGGCTGAAGAGGACTGTGATTTGAGTGGAGGTCCTTATTACTTTGGTCTTTGGATTACGAATCAACATGACTTGTTCCATCGTGAAGTAGAAAAACAGCGAACAGAATTACTAGAATGTATTGAGGCTGTGAAAACGGTTGAAGACTTTGATAGTGAAGAGGAAAAACAAAGTTATATCCAAAGCTGGGAAGATGATTTAGAAGCTTTAAGTACTGTGGTACATAAGATTAAACATGAAAACTACAAGCCTGTAGTTGAATTAAAATTATGTCCTATATATGGATGTTACTTAATAGACTGCTTATTTCATAACTTTTGATACTCTTATTTCGGTGTGATAAATCAAAAAAGATTTCTGTAATTAAGCTGCTATGAGATTTGAATAAAAAAGAAAGCACTGCTTTGAATTGTAAAATTGATATGTACCTCCTTTACTGGTTGTCCGGTAAAGGGGGTACATATCAAAATTCAAAGCAGTGCTTTTGTCATTATTTATCAGCTACAACTAGTTTATATCCATTCAAGTGAATATTACTGCCTGTTGTGTCTTCGTTAGTTAAGGATTTTACATAGCTGTCGCCAGTAAGTGTCCAGCTAGAGTCTTTGCTAAGTTTTACTGTAACTTCTTTAGCTGTATTGTCTGTGTTGATAGAGCCCACGAGGCTAGAGCCGTTTGTCATATCTAGTGCAATAGTACTGATGGAGTCCGCTAGAATATTACCACTTAGTGCTTGGTTAGTTGCACGGAGTGTAAGGTGGCCGCCATTTTCACCAGTTTTACCCCAACGGGAGTCAGCTGCTGCTTTCACGAGGGTAGTGGTATTAGGCATAGAAATAGCATTGTTAGACAAATCTACTTCAGCGGTAGTGTTATTTACATAGATAAATGCACCTGTAGCATGAGTTGTGAGCGTGTTGTTTTCTGCTTTGAGATGTGCAATACCGCTTTCAGCATCACCGGAGAAACTTTGGTAGAGCATGAAGCCATTGTCTTTGTAGCCCGTTACGTTTGAGTTCGTAAGGGTAATGGAGTTTTTGCCTTCTACAACGCCAATTTCGCTGTTATTAGCTACGCCGTTGACGTTGTTAGCTGTAATATTACCAGTTGAATAGATAACAGGGCTACCTGCGCCAGAGGTTGTCAGTTTAGCGGCTTCCGCAGTAATGGTACCTTCGCCACGGTCAGTAGCAAGGGTAGCAGAGTGAGCACCTTCAGTAGTGATTGTTAGATTTTTGCCGTTTACTGTGCCTTTGTACGTAGCATCTAGACCACGAGAAGAATCGCTTTTTGTGTGAATATTAGTGTTCTCTACGTTGATAACAGAGCCTTCACCGGTAGCAAAGACCGCATTGGAACCATTAGCATTAGATGTAATATTGCTACCCTTAATGTTGATTTGGCTGCCTTCAATACCCAATACTACGGCGTTTTGACCTCGGAAATTACTATTGTCATCGCTAGTGGTATTCCCCGTTTTATCAAAAACGCTATTTTCGATATTTATGGCTGCTTTATTTTTACCGATGAAAGCATTTTGATCAGCTACTGTGTTAGTAATCAATTCATGAGCAATAGATTTATCTTCTGTTACCACAGTTGTGGCCTTGAAAGTACTTGGATCTACTTCCGCGTGTGGTGCCATCCCAGTAGGTGCTCCGTTTTGCATATCTCCTGGAGGTGCTCCGTTTTGATTTCCACTTGGAGGTGCTGTTAGTGTTTGCCCTACAGGTGGTTTACCATGTGGTGCTCCGTTGGGCGGTGTACTGATTTGAGCCGGTGGTGGTGTCACTTGTTCTGTTGCCGTTACAGTAGCTGCATTAACTGTAGATTGAGTGTCTGCTGCCAATGTAGGAATAATGGCTAATGTAGAGAGGGCCGCTCCTAAAAGTGCCGGTAGAACCCAACGGCGTAATTTTCTGTATTGAATACTATTTTTATGTGGTTTGTTTTTCTTTTTTATAGTTGTTTTATTCATAATAACTCTCCCTTAAATTGTATAAATTTAATTTTGAGGAAATAGCAAAATCTAATTGCATAAAATTTAGATTGATAGCAGTATAATTTCTTGCAATGAAAGTACCATGAAGTATAGAAAAAATCTTTTTTATTGCTTATGACCTATCTGAGATAGTTTACATCTTATCGATTTTTTTAGTATAATAATGTTCAGTACATATTTCATATTTGTACTAATTCTGCCATATATCATAGAAAGGAGATCCTAATTCGTAAAGGCGAATAGCGCAAGTACCCGCGAAGGCAGTCGTTAGGGTAGACGAGGTGAAGAGTGATCGAATAATCAGCGGATGCTCTTCCGGCACATTCATGTCGTAACAGATACTAAAAAGCCCATTGGTAACAATGGAGACAAAGTGTATCTGAATGAATTGTATTAAAGTAATAATTAATACATAATTGAAACATTAATCTAGAACATTAATTAGTTAGCCTTAGTTTTTTGGCTGGGGCTAGAATGCCCCCAGTTATAGGAGGATATATTTATGTGCGGTATCGTAGGATACATTGGCTTTAATCAAGCATCTGATTTCTTATTGGACGGTATGGCGAAATTAGAATACCGTGGTTATGACTCTGCAGGCATCGCTGTTATTGGTGCTGAAAATGCAATCAAAATTCAAAAAAAGGTTGGCCGTCTAGCTAATCTTGAGGCGATTGTAAAAGCAGATCCTAATGAAGGGACTGTAGGTATTGGTCATACTCGTTGGGCTACACATGGTCGTCCATCTGATATGAATGCCCATCCTCATGCATCTGAAGATGGTAAATTTGCTGTTGTTCACAACGGTATTATCGAAAACTACATGCCTTTAAAAGAAGAGCTTATCGAAAAAGGATACCATTTCAAATCTGAAACTGATACAGAAGTAGTAGCTCATTTATTAGAGGATATGTACGATGGTGATTTCGTAGGTACTGTACGCCGCATGCTTGCTCGTGTTGACGGTGCGTATGCTCTTGAAATCATCTGTGCTGATGAGCCAGACAAAATCATTTGTACTAAAAAAGAAAATCCATTGGTTATCGGCCTTGGTAAAGGTGAAAACTTTGTAGCATCCGATATTCCAGCGATCATTAACTACACACGCGATACATACATCTTGAGCGATGGTGAAATGGCTATCGTTACTCGCGATACTGTATCTGTATTTGACCGTGAAGGTAATCCAGTTGATAAAGAAGTATTCCACGTTAACTGGAATGCAGAAGCAGCAGAAAAAGGCGGTTATGAACATTTCATGTTGAAAGAAATTCATGACCAACCTAAAGCGGTTCGCGATACATTCGGTACACATATCTCCGAAGATGGTAAAACAGCAATCTTTGATGAGTTGAATTGGACTGCTGACGATGTAGCAGCTTTCAATAAAATCCTCATCGTTGCATGTGGTACAGCATACCATGCAGGTCTTGTAACAAAACAATATATTGAAAACTTGGCGCGCATTCCTGTAAGTGTGGAAATTGCATCTGAGTACCGTTATAGCAATCCGTTGACTGATGATAAAACATTATGTATCGTTATCAGTCAATCCGGTGAAACATCCGATACATTGGCTGCTTTGAAAGAGGCTAAACGTCATGGCGCTAAATCCTTGGCAATTACAAACGTAGTAGGTTCTAGTATTTCCCGTGAAGCAGATAACACTGTGTACACATGGGCAGGTCCTGAAATCTCTGTAGCGTCTACAAAAGCGTATACTACTCAATTAGTAGCAGGCTTGTTGTTCGCTGTATACCTTGGCCAATTAAATGGTAAAATGGATCCAGCTGTAGGCGAAGAAATCATCTGCGGTATTAAAAACTTACCTACATTGATTCATGAAATCTTTGAAGTAGATGAAGATATGAAAGCCTTTGCTAAACATTATGGCTTCAAATCTGATGCGTTCTTCTTGGGCCGTGCTATCGACTACGCAGTAGCGATGGAAGGTGCTTTGAAATTGAAAGAAATTTCTTACATCCACGCTGAAGCATATGCTGGTGGCGAGTTGAAACATGGTACATTAGCGCTTATCGAAGAAGGCGTACCTGTTATCGCATTGGCTACACAAGAAGATGTGTACGATAAGATGATCAGCAACATCCGTGAAGTAAAAGCTCGTGAAGCTGTTGTAATTGGTATTGGCATGAAAGGTGACGAAGAATTATCTAAACACGTAGACCATACAATCTATGTGCCTCGTGCAAATAAATTCATCGCTCCAATCCTTGCGGTTGTACCATTGCAGTTATTGGCGTACTACGCAGCGATTACACGCGGCGCAGATGTAGATAAACCACGTAACTTGGCTAAATCTGTAACCGTAGAATAATATATATAACCAACAGTGCTTCGGCACTGTTGGTTTATTTCAATATAGGGAGACTATTATGGCAGTTATATTTTCCGGCATCCAACCAAGTGGGGAATTAACACTTGGCAACTATTTGGGGGCTTTACGTAATTTCTTAGAGTATCAAGATACTGATGAATGTTATTATTGCATCGTTAACCAACATGCAATCACTGTACCGCAAGATCCAAAAGAGTTATTCCAAAATACTCGTAATTTGGCTGCGTTATACCTCGCTGTTGGCCTTGATCCTAAAAAGGTAACATTGTTTGTGCAATCCGAAGTGCCTGAGCACGTTAAACTCGGTTGGGTTATGCAATCTATCAGCTATGTTGGCGAATTAGAGCGTATGACACAGTACAAAGATAAGTCTCAAAAGCAAGGTGACTCTATTCCTACAGCGTTGCTTACGTATCCACCATTGATGGCGGCAGATATTTTGTTATATGGTACTAACTATGTTCCAGTAGGTGAGGACCAAAAACAACATCTTGAATTGACTCGTAATTTGGCAGAGCGTTTTAACCGTAGATTTGGCGAAACTTTCGTAGTACCTGATATCAAGGTAGGCGAAGGTGGTGCTCGCGTTATGAGCTTACAAGAGCCAACTAAGAAAATGAGTAAATCTGATGATAACCAAAATGCTACAATTCGTCTTTTGGATGCACCAGACTTGATCGTGAAAAAATTGAAACGCGCTCAAACTGACTCTGATAACGCGGTGCGTTATGATAAAGAAAACAAACCTGGCATTTCTAACTTGATGGGCATTTACCGTGCTATCACAAAAGACAGCTATGAAGCTATCGAAGAAATGTATGCCGGTAAAGGTTATGGCGTTTTCAAATCCGATATCGCAGACCTATTGGTGGCAACTCTTGAGCCAATCCAACAACGTTACAATGAGTTGATT